>DAOKZM010000400.1:0-3450 GCA_035325665.1 Thermomicrobiales bacterium
GCCGCCAGCACGCCGTAGAAGACGTAGACCTGCCAGAGGCTGCTGGCGACGGTCATCGGCAGCATCGCCAGCGCGGTGACGACGACCCCGGCGATTAGGATGCGCCGCGAGCCGTAGCGATCGACCAGCCAGCCGATGGCCGGCTGGAGAAAGGAGAGCGCGACGACGCTGATCGTCACCGCCAGCGCCAGGTCGGAGCGATCCCAGCCGAACTCGTCGCTGACCGGCTTGAGCACGACGCCGAAGAGGAACCGCCCGCCCGAGCTGATCGCCAGCGTCAGCATGACGGCGATGCCGACGACCCAGCCGGTGTAGATGCCGAAGATCGACCGGTTGTTCCGGGAGTCGGGGATGCGGCGAGTCCCCTTCGCGGTGGTCGCGTATTTGCTTGTGGACGATCGTGGCGCCATTCCTGGCCGCGCGACGAGTCCCCTGTGGCCAGAACGTCTATCATCATAAACGATGATGAACGCGTCGTCTCGCGTTCCGAGGGACATCTGTCCGGCGGAGCCGCGCGACGGCGTGGCCGGCTGTGGACTGGAACAGGTGGAGTAACCGTCGATGGAGATCCGTAAACAGGTCGAGCTGGCAATCCAGAACTACGGCGAGCTCGAGCAAGTTCCGCTCAATGACGACACCCCCGAGGACGTCGCCTACCTGGCGACGCCGGACCGGCTGAGCTTCGCGCTCGGCTGGGTCGTCGCCAGCGCGATCGTCGCGACGCGCTATGCCGACTCGGCGATTGACGCCCTGCCGGTGTACCACCCCGAGACTGGCTGGGACCGCTTCCTGCTCACCCGTCGCACGACCGGCAAGATCTTCGCCAACGAGACGGCCAACCGCTTCGGCATGCTGATGCTGGACGGCAAGGACGCTCCGCGGCTGACGAAGCCGAGCGGCGCGGACAAGATCACGCTCGGCAAGGCGCTGCGCAGTGATCCCGAGAAGGCGGTCTTCTCGGTGCTCAGCGAGGTGCGGGCCGGCTCGCTGTTGCCGCTCGACCTCGGCATGCGCTGGCGTGACCGGCAGCGGACCTACCCGCTGCTGTATGCCGCCGTGTCCGAGCTGATCGTCGAGCACCCCGGCGTCGTCGCCGCCCGTGAGATCTACGTCGACGACCAGCAGGTCGATGGCGCCTACCACCCGCTCTACCTGCACGGCGCCGCGCCGCAGCCGACGATGCTGTACGACTGGTTCCTGATCCAGTACGGCGACCGTGCCGCGTTCTTCCGCACCCACGGCGGCCAGTCGATCTACGAGACGGCGCGGGGCGGCTGGTCCACCGTCAAGCGCCAGCTCTCCGACGAGGAGTCGGTCGAGGGGATGAAGCAGCGGATGAAAGCCTGGCTGCGGATCGAGGGCGAGCCGGATCAGCAGGGGAAGGACTAGCCGGATCTGGTATCATACCCCTAGGGGGTATTAGACGACTCGAGAGGAGCCCTGTTCAATGACGACGACGCGTCCATCGCGGCTGGCCGGCTATCGCCAGCGGCGCGACGAGTTCATGCGGACCAACGAGCATTCGCCGCTGACCGAGGCGCAGAAGGCGAGCTTCGTCCCGCTGGACTACTTTGAGGAGAACCCCGACCTGGCATTCGTGCTGGAGGTCGATACCGACATTCCGCACGATCCGGTCGAGCTGCCGACGACGACCGGCGAGAGCCGCGAGTACGTCCCGCACGGGCGGATCACCTTCGAGGTGGACGGCCAGGAGGCAACGCTGACCGTCTATCGCGAGCCGGAGCGCGGGCGGCTGCTGATCCCGTTCCGCGACACGACCAACAATGCCGAGACCTATGGCGCTGGGCGCACCGTCGACCCGCAGGAGCGGCCCGATGGCCGGCTGTCGGTGGACTTCAACTACGCCTACGCTCCGTACTGCCAGTACAACGAGAACTGGGTCTGCACCGTCCCGCCGATGGAGAACTGGCTCAAGGTCCCCATCCGCGCCGGCGAGAAGGTCTACCCGAACAAGGAGTCGAGCGGGGAGTATTAGCCGGCGGGGATGAGGGATGGGGCAAAAGGGATGAGGGGCGGGGGCGAGGATGATTCGCGTCCCACGTCCCGCGTCCCGTGTCCCGACGTCCGATCAATCCTCAGCGGTGATGATCTCGGCGAGCTTGGCCGGGTCGATGCTGCCGCCGCTGACGATGGCGATGCTCCGGCCGCCGCCGATCTTCGACGCGGCGGCGGTGGCCAGCGCGCCGGCCCCCTCGGCGACGAGCTTGTTGCGTAGCGCCAGCCGCCGGATAGCCTGGATCACGTCGTCGTCCGAGACGGTCACGATGTCGTCCACGAGGTCGCGCAGCAGCGGGTACATCTCGGGGAACATGAAGCTGACGGCGACGCCGTCGCAGATCGTGTTGACCTCGACGTCGACCGGCTCGCCCGCCGCCAGGCCGGCGATGACCGGCGTGCAGCCCTCCGGCTGGACGCCGACGATCCGCACGCTTGGCGCCAGCTCCTTGAGCGCGTTCGCGATGCCGCTGATCAGCCCCCCGCCACCGATCGGGACGTAGACTGTCTCGACGTCCGGCATGTCCTCGTGGATCTCCAGCGCGATCGTGCCGTGGCCGGCCAGCAGGTCGCGGTTGGCGACCGGGTGGATGAAGGCGTCCTCGAAGTCGCGGTAGCCGCCGTTGCGTAGGTAGCCGAACGCCTCGTCGGCCGAGCGCAGGTCGGGCACGCCGCCGTACGCCTCGGTCGCCCGCAGCTTGTTCTCCGGCGTCGTCGTCGGCATGATCGCCCGCGCCGGGACGCCGAACTTCCGGGCCGCCCAGGCCACCGCCTGGGCCGTGTTGCCAGAGGAGACGGTGCTGACCCCCTTCTCGCGCAGGTCGGGATCGAGCGAGGCGATCGCGTTGAACACGCCGCGGATCTTGAAGCTGCCGACCGGCTGCAGTACCTCTGGCTTGATCCAGACCGAGTCGCTGCCCCATAGTTGCAGCAGCGGCGTGCGGACCGTAACGCCGCGCAACCGCGCCCGCGCCGCGTAGACCTCATCCATCGTCGGACGGAGCGATGTCGCGACCGTCATCTGTCCCCCTGTTCGTTACCCATCACCGCGACCGCGTCGCCATTGTAGACGGTTGGAGCGACGCCGCGCCGGTACCCTGCCCAACCGAGCAGCGCCGATGCCATCGCCGCCACGAGCATGAGCGTGCCGAGCGCCGCGTAGCCAGCGAGGTCGATCGCCACGCCGCCAGCTGCCGTGCCTAAAGCCCCGCCGACGCCGAGGACCGACCCGTTCAGCGCCATCGTCGTCCCCTGACCGGCGCTGGAGCGTTCGGCGAGCATCGTCGAGAGCACGACCCAGCCGATAACCTGCGCCATGCCGGTGAGGGCCAGCGGCAGCACGCCCCAGGCGCCGAGCGGTGCGGCGAAGAAGGCCCAGACCATGCCGCCCATCGCCAGCATCGACACGACGTAGACGCGGCTCAGTCCCACCGC
>DAOKZM010000401.1:0-3426 GCA_035325665.1 Thermomicrobiales bacterium
CGGGGAACGGGGTCTCCGACGAGCGCACCGCGGCACTGGTGGTGAGGAACTGTTCGCTACCGTCGACGGCGATGCGCGGGATGACGTAGAGGGCCGTCTCGTCCAGCAGGCGGCGCACCGCCGGGTCCCGGTCGTAATGGGTTAATAGGTAGTGGATCGTCGCCAGCGCGACCGACGAGGTCATCACCTCGGCGGCGTGGATGTTGGCGTCGATGTAGTAGGCAGGCTTCTCGTGGTCCGGGCCGGTTGCCTGGTTGGTGACGGTCACGGCCCAGATCGCCCGTCCCTCGGCGCTCGTCCCAATGCTCGCGAGGGTCGCCAAGCCCGGGTAGTCCGCGACCCAGCTCTCCAGCAGTTCGGTCAGCAGGCTGTACGGGTAGTAGCGGTCGGGCCGCCACTCGGCGGACGTCGCGAGGTGGTGCAGCGCGGTGAAGCTCGGGTCGTCCATCTTCCGTCGATGCCCCCGCTGGTGTCACACGTCCAACGCCGCGGAGGCGATGATAGCCGACACGACGCGTCGATACGCTGTGCTGACTGGCGCGGCGATGAGACGGCGAAGGGCGAACACAAGGTTCGCCCCCATTCTCATCGCGTCCCGACGCGCTACGCCAACTCGGCCGTAACGTTGTAGGTGACGTTGCCCTTCATCGCGGTCGAGACCGGGCAGTTGACGCCGGCGCCGTCGGCGGCCTGCTTGAACTGCTCGGCGCTCATGCCCGGCACGGCGCCGACGACGTGGAGGTCCATCGTCGTGATCTTCGGCCCGTTGTCGAGCGAGAAGGTGCACCTGGCGGTGACGTCGAGCTTCTCCGGCGCGTGGCCGGCCTGGGCCAGGCCGTTCGAGAGGGCCATCGCGAAGCAGGCCGCATTCGCCGCCGCGATCAGCTCCTCCGGGCTGGTGCCCTCCTCGGCCTCGGCGCGGTTCTTCCAGGTGACGCCGAGGTTGGAGATCGCGCCGCTGCCGACGCTGTTGATCGTGCCCTTGCCCTCCATCAGGCTGCCGCCCCAGGTCACGTTCGCGGTCTTGGTCGTCCCTGCCATCCCTGTCCTCCTCGTGACTTCGCTACGGACGGATCGTCCTGCGGGCAGGGTACCGAACAATCCGACAATACGCAACGCAACAGTTGCGAAACTCCGGCAACGGAAACACCCGCGGACGTCGTTGGCCGCGGGTGTCCCGATCGGGGTGAGTTGTCGTGCGAGCTAGCGCCGCGTGCCCGCGCCGCGATCTCCCGGGTGGTTCGTGACGGTGTCGTCCGCTGGCTTGCCGTTGGCGACCCAGCCCTCGCCGGAGCCTTCGTTGACCCAACTGCCGACCGCGCGGAGGTAGGTCAGGTCAACCGCGTCTGCCGGCTTGCCGTTGGCGAACCATCCCTCGCCCATCGCCGCCTCGTAGTAGGCCTTGAGGTCGGCGCGGTCGAGGGTCGGCAGCGGCAGGGGCTCGGCGTCCACGAAGCCGTTTTCGCCGCTCGGCTGGTAGAGCTTGTCCTCGATCGTCAGGATGTCTGCCGCCGGCGTCTCGACCGTGTCGGTCGGCAGGTAGAGGTTCTGGTCGCGGAACAGGATGTCCTCGCCGCTCATTGGCGCGGTCAACTGCCGGTCGACCGTGTAGCCCGGCATGTAGGTGTTCTCGTCGATGAAGCGCTGGCGCTCCATCGGGACGACCGGCTTGGTCAGCGCGCCGGTGACGCCGTTCGCCTCCAGGAAGCGCGCCCAGTCGAGCGAGTAGTCCGGAGCCTGGGTCACGCCCGCATCTGGCAGCACGAGGTTCTGCTCGCGGAACTGCGCGTTGTCGAACGAATAGACGTCGCCAGGCCCGCCGGTGATGGCCGGCACGCCAGCGCCGATGCCCTCCTGCTGGACCGCCATGAGGCCTTCGCCGGCCTGGGACGGGACGCGGGCGACGACCGCCGGCCTGGCGTCGTCGTCGAAGGGATTCGAGATGTCGATCTCCCGCGATACTCCGCCGAGGATCATGCCGGCGACGAAGACGCCGGTGATGGCCGCGGCGAGGCGGACGTTGTGCAGGTCGAACCGCGAGCCCCGGGTGGTGATGGATGGCTGCATCGTGTTGCCCCTCTCTGTGGCGCTGTTGCGATGCGGGTCGATCCCGATGCTCAGAGAGTAGGTGGCATCCACCTGCGCGACATCGTGAAGATGACGTGTTCGAGGAATGCGCGTTTCTCAATGGTGAGTACGTGATCATACGTATACCGCAGCCGTGGAGATATGCGGCTGCGGCGTGGTGGGCCGGTTCGGGGATGCCGGCTAGCCTTTGACGTAGGAGAGCTTCGCGGCCACCTTGCCGTCGCGGACGCGGAAGACGTCGACGCCGCGGATGTGGCCGTCGCCCCAGTCGTAGCGCCAGCAGACGCAGGCACGGTCGCCCGCGGCGAAGATATCCTCGGTCTCGAAGTACGCGTCGGGCGAAGCGGCGAAGAAGTGTTCCCAGAAGGCGCGCGCCGCCGCCTGTCCCTCATGGCGCTCGCCATCGGGGGCCGGCGACGTGTTCTCAAAGACGCAGTCGTCGGTAAACAACGCCATTACCGCGTCGACGTCGTGGCGGTTGAATGCCTCGTTGAAGCGCTCGATCGTCGCGAGCGTCGCGCTTGACGTGTCGTCCATCAGGCTATCCCATGCGCCGGGCGAGCGCCGACGGGAAGCGCGTCTCGAAGTCGATGACGCCAACCCACTCGGGCTGGACGCGAACCCGCGCCGTCTGCTGCACCATCTGCCCCACGTTCTGGACCCAGGCGCGTCCCTGCTCCTCACCGAAGTAGCGCTCGGCGGCCGCTGCGTACTCCGGCGCGACGCCGTCGACGATGTCCACCTCGGCGGCGCCGCGGACCGTCAGCTCGCGATACGGCCAGCTCGAGGCGTCGTCGATGGTCAGCGCGACCTGCGGATGAGCACGGATCGCCTCGACCTTCGGCGCATCGACCGGGCCGGCCATGACGATGGCTTCGCCGTCCCAGTGGAACCAGATCGGCACGACACGAGGTGTGCCGTCGTCCCAGACGTAGGCGAGCCGGGCCGGGTTGCGCGACTGGAGGAGCTGCTGGGCAATCGGGTCGTCGAGGAGGGTGAGGTCGCCCTGCCTGGCGGTGGCGGTCATGGTCTGCCTCTCATTCGATCGATGACGGGTGGATGGAGCAAGGCAAGACGGTCTTCCGCGGCGCGAGCCGAAACCTCCTCTCACGCGATTCGGGCGCTGGTGGTGTCTGTGTCGCCAGAATACTCCCCGCGCGGACCAAACGGAAGTGGCTCAGCGCTTCCTGCCGGTCGCGTAGATAAAGTGGGTGGCCGTCGTCCGGACGTCGGCGTTGATCCCGACCTGATCAAGGGCTTTGGTGAACGGCTCGGGCTCGTCGTAGCGCTTGATGATCTGGTAGGTCTGGCCGCTGTTGAGCCGCCGGGTCATCACCT
>DAOKZM010000402.1:0-3413 GCA_035325665.1 Thermomicrobiales bacterium
CGATCGTCGACGGCGTCGTGCGAGAGGTCGCCCAGGCTGGCGACAGCGACCGCCTGACTCGGCAGGCGCTGCGAGTCGAGCAACACATCCGCACCGCCGTTGCTTCCGGTTCGACCGGATCGCTCTCGACGCTGTGGGACGAAGCCGCGGCGACGCTTGCGGCAAATGGCGACGACCTGCAACGCCTCCGCATGGCGCTGGCCGTCGATGGTGATGTGATCGACTGCGACGAAGCGACGCCCGTCCGGGTGCTCCGGCACGTTTGGGCAGCGACCCAGGAGACGAAGGCCGAGCGCGTCCGCGCCGAGATCAACCGGCTGACGCTGAAGCTCGCCGACATCCTGCGCGTTGACGACGCCCACTCCGAGACCGGCCGCAGCGCGGCGAACCTGCGCGCCGCCGTCGGGACGACCCATGCCGACGTCTTCGACTTCGAGGCGTTGTCGCGCCTGCTCGGCCAGGCGTCCCCCGCCACGCCGCTCCCGGCAAGCCGCCGCCGGAAGATCGAGGGACTGATCGCGGTGCTCGAGTCGCAACGATTCTTCCCCGCGCCCGGCGATGCGGCCGGCCCGCGGCCATACTCGTTCGTGTTCGACGACTGCGACAGCGCGCTGGCGGCCTACCGCGAGCGCCTGCCCCGAGCGATCGAGCTAGCCCGGGCGATGGCGATCGCCGAGCTCGAGATCGACTCGCAGTACGATGAGGCCCGCCACGACGCGCTCTTCGCCGGATTCGGCGCGACCGGCCTCGACGCGCGCGAGATGGCGCGATTCCCCGACTACCTCGTCTGTCTTGACGCGGACCAGATCCGCGGCGCCGAACGTGACACGCTCATGGAGATGTTGGCGGCGGGGCTGCCGGTCAAGGTGGTCGTGCAGAGCGATGACCTGCTCGACGATGCCGAGCTCGGCGGGGCGGCGCACCTAGCCTTTGGCCAGCGCAGCCGGCAGATCACCAGCGCCACGATCGGCCTCAACGACGTCTTCGTCCTGCAGGCCAGCGCGTCGCACCTCTACCAAGTTCGCGAGCGCGTCCTGGCCGGCCTGGCCGGCAGCGGGCCGGCCCTGTTCAGCGTGTTCTCCGGCGCAACCGGCAGCACAGGCGGGCTCCCGCCATACCTGGTCGCGGCCGCGGCGATGGAGTCGCGCGTGTTCCCAGCGTTTAGCTACGACCCGGCCGCGGGCGACACCTGGGCCGAGCGGTTCTCCGTCGCGGCGAACCCGCAGGCCGGGCTGGACTGGCCGGTCCAGCGCTTCCGGCACGAGGACGCAGACCACCAGCGGATCGAGACGACCATCGCGTTCACGCTGGTTGACTTCGTCGCCTGCGACCGGCGCTTCGCTCAGCACTTCGCGAGCCTGACGCGAGCGACGTCCAACGACAACCTGGCGCCGGTCGGCGAGTGCCTGGGCCACGAGTCGAACGGCAGGGTGGAGCGCGTGCCGTCGATCCTGATGGTCGATGGCGAGAACCGCCTGCAGACGGTCGTCGTCGACGACGCGCTGGTCGACGCGACGAAGCGCTGTCGCGACGCATGGCACAGCCTCCAGGAGCTCGGCGGCATCCACAACTCGCACGCCGAACGCCTGCTCGCGCGCGAGCGCGAGGCGTGGGAGGCGGAGCAGCGCACCGCGGCCGTGGCCACGCCACCGCCCGCCGCGTCCGCTGCCCCGGCCGTGGTCCCGGCTGTCGCCGCGCCGGAGGAACCCGCATCCGCCGTCGAGGAGCCGGCCCGCTCGCCCGACGAAGCCTGGATCGAGAGCGAGCGTTGCACGACCTGTAACGAGTGCACGCTGATCAACCCCAGGATGTTCGCCTACGACGAGAACCGCCAGAGCCACATCGTCGACATCAACGCCGGCACCTACCGCGACCTCGTTGAGGCAGCGGAGAACTGCCAGGTCGCCATCATCCACCCCGGCAAGCCACGCAATCCGAACGAGCCGGGCCTCGACGAGCTCATCAAGCGCGCCGAGCCGTTCCGCTAGGGAACGCTCGGTCGTGCTCCGCGCCGGGGCCGTTTCTCGCGAGTCCGAGTCGGCACGGACTACCGCGCCAAGGCAGCCCCACGACACGGAGCCGCCTCAGTGACTCCGCCTCAGCAGCCCCGCTAATCCCTCGCCCCTCGTCCCTCATCCCTGACGTTATGGTTCACTTCCCGCTCGTGAACGACCACCCTGCTCCAGCCTGGAGACACGCCATCCAGCGCCATCTACCGGCCGTCGTCGTCCTGGCGCTGGCCAGCGTCGTGATGACCTGGCCGCTCGTGCTGCACGCGCGCGACACGATGCTCACCTGGGGCGACCCGGTCTTCCAGACCTGGACAATCGGCTGGAACTGGCACGCCCTCACCACCGACCCGCTCCACATCTTCGACACCAACATTATGTATCCTTGGCGAAACACGCTGGCCTACGCCGACCATCTCTTCGGCCAGACCGCCCTCGTCGTGCCGGTTATGGCCGTCACCGGCAACGCCGTCCTTGCCGACAATGTCTCGGTCCTGCTAGCGTTCTTCCTGTCCGGCCTCGCCATGTATCTGCTCGCCTACGACATCACCGGCAGCCGGCTCGCCGCGCTCGTAGCCGGGCTGGCCTACGCCTATGCGCCGTCGCGGATGGCGCATCTGGAGCACCTCAACGTCCTCTCGGCCCAGTGGCCGCCGCTGGCGCTGCTCTGCCTGCGCCGGATTGCCATCCCGCGCCCCGGCCGCTCGGCGGACGCCGCGCAGCCCGAGGCCCAGCCACCCGGCTGGCGCGTCGTCCGTTGGCACTGGTACGTCCTGCTCGGCCTCGTCTTCTTCCTGCAGGGCTTGTTCGGCGTCTACTACCTCTACTTCACGATCGTCGTGCTGGTCGTCGCCGCCGCGGTCTGGGCCGCGGGCGCGCTGATCGACCGCGACCCGAGCGTCGTCCAGCGACTGCTCGTCGCCGCCGGGGCCTGCGCCGTCGCCGGGCTGCTGCTGATTCCCACGCTACTGCCCTACCTGCGGCTCAGCGACGACCTGCACCTCGTTCGCGAACGGGCCGAGGTCGAGGTCTGGAGCGCCATCCCGCGCGACTACCTCGCCGTCTGGGATCGCGCCCGCCTCTGGAACGACCTGCTGGCCGGGAACCACCGCCACATCGAGCAGGATCTCTTCCCCGGCCTACTGGTCGTCCTGCTAGCGCTGGCCGGGCTGGCCAACCGCCGGGCCGGCCGCGACCGCTGGCTACTGTTGGCGCTCGCCGTCGTGCCGCTGGTCCTCTCCTTCGGCCTGACCCTGCGCGTCTTCGGCCTGTCGATCCCGATGCCCTACCGCGTGCTCTACGACCTCGTCCCCGGCTTCCAGGCGATGCGCGTCGCGGCGCGGATGGGCGTGCTGGCGCTGCTCGGGCTGGCCGGACTGGCCGCGCTCGGCGTCCAGCAGATCA
>DAOKZM010000403.1:0-3411 GCA_035325665.1 Thermomicrobiales bacterium
GTCCGCGCCGCGGCCGAGCTGTTGGACGAGTCGCCCGGCCGCGAACCGACGCTGGCCGAGCTCGCGGCGCGGCTCGGCGTCCGCTCGCCGTCGCTCTACAACCACATCGACGGGCAGGACGACCTGCGGCGCGAGCTGGCGCTGCTGGGGGTGCGCGAGCTCGGCGCGCGGCTCGGGCGGGCCGCGATCGGCAAGTCTGGCGCCGATGCCCTGCGCGCCATCGGCCACGCCTACCGCGCGTTCGGCCGGGAGCGTCCCGGGCTGTACCAGATGACCATGCGCGCGCCGGAACCTGACGACCGCGAGCTGATCGTGGCGGCCGAGGACGTCCTCGAAATCCTCCGGCTTGCGCTGGCGCCCTACGAACTGCCCCACGACCAGCAGATCCACGTCATGCGCGGCCTGCGCAGCCTGGCGCACGGCTTCGTCAGCCTCGAGCTGGCCGGCGGCTTCGGCCTACCCCAGGACCTCGACGAAAGCTACCAGCGCCTGCTGGACGCTTTCGTCGCTGGGCTATCGCAGGAGCGCCTCGCGCCTGAGCCGCTCGACTAGCGCCGGCAACATCTCGTCCATGCCGGCGATCAGCGGCGGGACGTCGTGCGGGAGGCTCACCCAGAAGAGCTCGAAGAGGATGCGGTCGTGGGGGCCGTCGGAGGGGTCCGTCTCCCAGTGTTGCCAGCGTTCGGGGACGTCGCCGTCGGCGCGCAGGTGGTAGTAGTGGCGGTGGTCGATCTCGGGCTTGCCGCGCGGCGTGCCGTCGTAGCGCGTGTCGCCGAGGAACGCGACGAGCCGCAGGTCCGCGAGGCCGGTCTCCTCGAACGCCTCGCGCAGGGCCGCGTCATCCAGCGGCTCGTCGGGCCGGACGGCGCCGCCCGGCGCCTGGATGCCGGCGTCCGGGAAGTCGGGCTGGCGGAAGACGAGCAGGCGCTGGCGGTGGGTGATGTACGCCTTCACCGTGCGCCTGACGGGTAGAATCATGGCCGGCCTCCGTCGTCGTGCGAAGAGGCCGGACAGTGTACTACGACGGCTGGCCCCAGCCACCGCCGCCCGGCGTGCGGATCGAGAGGCGGTCGCCGGGTTCGGCCATGAAGCGCACCTTGCCGGGCAGGCTCTCCTCGTCACCGTCGCGGATCAGCCGGTTCTCGCCGCGCCCGCCCGGCTCGCCGCCCTGGAGACCCCACGGCGCGATCCGGCGGCGCTCGGTGAGCAGCGTGACCTCCGTCGGCGCCTCGAAGGCGATCTCGCGGATCAACCCGTCGCCGCCGCGTGCCGCGCCGGCCCCGCCCGAGCCGTCGCGCAGCCGGTACTCGGTGATCCGCATCGGGTAGGCGAACTCGAACGCCTCGACCGGGGTGTTGAGCGTATTGCTCATGTGGACGTGGACGCCGGAGAGTCCATCCAGACCGGGCCGCGCGCCCATGCCGCCGCCCATCGTCTCGTAGTAGGCGAACGGCTGGCCGGTTCGTGGGTCGATCCCGCCGGCCGTGACGTTGTTCATCGTCCCCTGGCCGGCGGCGGGGATGACGTCCGGCAACGCCTGGGCGAGCGCGCCGAAGATCGTGTCGGTAATGCGCTGCGACGTCTCGACGTTGCCGCCCGCCACCGGCCGCGGCGGGCGAGCGTTGACGACCGTTCCGGCCGGCGCGATGACCGTGACCGGGGCGAAGGCGCCGTGGTTGGACGGCGCGTCCTCCGGCATCAGGCAGCGCACGACATAATACGAGGCTGACTTGGCGACGGCGGCGACGGCGTTGATGCTGCCGCGCGATTCTGGCCCCGTGCCGGTGAAGTCGACCGTCATCTCGCCGCCGCGGACGGTCACTGTCGCGGTGATCGGGATCGGCTCCTCCGAGACGCCGTCGTCGTCGAGGTAGTCGGTGAACGTGTAGGAGCCGTCGGGAATCTGCTCGATCGTCGCGCGGGTGATCCGCTCGCCATAGTCGATCAGCGCGTCGATGTGGGCGTTGAGGGTGGCGAGGCCCGTCCGCTCGACCAGTTCCTGGATGCGGCGAACGGCGGTCCGGTTGGCGGCGACCTGAGCGGCGAGGTCGCCGCGGCGCTCGTCGGGCGTGCGGACGTTGCGCAGCAGCAGCCGTAACGCGGCCTGGTTTGGCTCGCCCCCCTCCCAGAGCTTGATCGGCGGGATGATGATCCCCTCCTGGTAGATCTCGGTGGCGATCGGCATCGAGCCGGCCGAGATGCCGCCGATGTCGGCGTGGTGGGCGCGGTTGGCGGCGAAGCCGGCCAGTACGCGCCCGCCGTCCTGCCGGACGAACAGCGGCGAGATCAGGGTGACGTCCGGCAGGTGTGTCCCGCCGAGGAACGGGTCGTTGAGCGCGATCACGTCGCCGGGCAGGAACTCGTCGAACTCGGCCAGCGCCGTCGCAACCGAGTCTGGCATCGAGCCGAGATGGACGGGTATGTGGGCCGCCTGGGCGACGAGCCTGCCCCGGTGGTCGAACAGCGCGCAGGAGAAGTCGCGCCGCTCCTTGATGTTCGGCGAGTAGGAGCTGCGCGTCAGCACCGCCCCCATCTCCTCGGCGATCGCCGTCAGCGTGCTGCGGAAGATCTCCAGGCTGACGGGGTCGACGGCGGGCGCGTCAGGTTGGCTGTTCATCGGTCATCCTTTCGGGACGCGGGATGTCGGGGCGAACCTTGTGTTTGCCCTCGTTGACGGCACGCCCGCCACCTCGCAGAACGATTGCAGGTCGTCCCTCGCCGAGGGGATGTCCATCGGCGAGCGAACACAAGGTTCGCCCCTACGAGCGATCCCCATCCCTCATCCCTTCGATCACCAGATTCCCGACTTCGTCGCTCGTCGCGCGCCAGCTGGGGGGGACGACGAGGGTGGTGTCGTACTGGGTGACGATGGCGGGTCCGTCGATGTACTGGCCGGGCCCGAGCGTGGCGCGGTCGTAGACGGGGGTGTCGTGGGTGGTTGCGGCGCCGTTGTCGCCGAATACGACCGGCCGTCGCAGGGTCGGCGTTGCCGGGTGCGGCGGGCCGGACGGCTGGCGGGCGATGCGGGGTGGGGTGGCGACGCCGCGCGCCTTGACGCGGACGTTGACGACCTGGACGCGCTCGGTCGGATCGCTGTAGCCGAAGCGGCGCTCGTGGGCGGCATGGAAGCCGGCGATCGCCGCGTCGAGGTCGCCGTCGTAGGGGACGACGAGCTCGTAGGATTGCCCAACGTAGCGGAGGTCGAGGAACCGCTCGATCCGGATCTGGCCCGGCGCGACACCCTCGTTGACCAGGTCGGCCTCGCCGGTCGCCGATAGCTCGGCGAAGACCGGCTCGATTGTCCCGGCCGCCGCGGGCGCGTCGACCATCACGGTGCGGACGTAGTCCTTCAGCACGTCGGCGGCGAGCATGCCCAGGGCCGAGAGGACGCCCGGCGTGGCCGGGGCGAGC
>DAOKZM010000404.1:0-3410 GCA_035325665.1 Thermomicrobiales bacterium
CCGGGTCAGCGGGCGCGGCGCCGCGACGCTGTCGTGGTCACTCGACCACATGGGTCCGATGACGCGCACCGTCGAGGACGCCGCGATCATGCTGAAGGTCATGGCCGGCGTCGATCCCGGCGACCCGCGCACCCGCCGGGTGCCGGTCGATGATTACCCGGCCATCGTCGAGCAGGGGGTCGACGGCCTGCGCGTCGGAGTCCTGACCGACGACGGGATGGGTTCACTCGGAACGCCGGGCGTGCTCGACGGACTGCACGCTGGCGTCGCCGCGCTGGAGGCGGCCGGGGCCAGCGTCGTTGAGGTCGCGATCCCGGAGCTGTCCGAGCTCTCGGCGCTCTATGGGACGATCCTCGTCATCGAAGCCGCCGCGGCCTACGAGCACTTCCTGAGGCACCGACTGGATGAGCTGGGCGACTTCGCCCGCGACCGCATGCTGGTGTCTTACGCCTACTCGCCGATGACCTTCGTTCGAGCGCAGCAGGCTCGGACGATCCTGCGCGAACGCGTGGCAGAGTGCCTGGCCGACGTGGACATCCTGGCAACCCCAGGGATGCCCCACGAGGCGCCGCCGCTCGGCGTCGTCGAGAGTAACACGCGCTTCACCGGCGCGTTCAACGCGCTCGGCTGGCCGGCGATGGTCGTGCCGGTCGGGTTCGGCGCGGGCGGGCTACCGGTAGCGGTCCAGCTCGCGGCGCGGCCGTGGCTGGAGACGCTCGTCTTCCGTGCCGCGCGGGTCGTCGAGCGCGACGGCCCGTGGCAGGGCAAACAGCCGCCGGCTGTCGCGGCAGGTTGACGATCGCGGCCCGGAACACTACCATCCGGCCGAAACGAAATCGCGAACCGCGTCCTGGCGAGGCCACGTCGGCCCTCACGATACAGCGGTGTATCCGCCGTTCGCACGCTTGAATCGACGACATTAATACGGCGGCTCCCCACCGCTCGGGCTGAGGAGCCGCCGTATCGGGCGCGTGCCGTGGGGGGATCTACCACGTGGACCTGACCGACCAGCAGCTTCGGCGCGGCTTCGTCATCCTGGCGATCACCGCCTTCTCCGTCAGCCTGTCGATGGGCCTGAACCAGTCCGTCTCGCCGAACTTCTTCCGCGAGGAGATCGGAATGGACGGGGCGCAGAACGGCTACCTCGTCGCCTTCCGCGAGCTGCCGGGCTTCCTGCTGGCCTTCGTCGCGGCGCTCCTGCTCCGCCTCGGCGTCGCGCGGGCGACCGGGCTGGCGCTGTTGATCATGGGCATCGGCTACGCCTCATTCGCGTTCACCTACACCTTCACCGCCGTCATCATCTCGGCGGTCGTCGCCAGCCTCGGCTTCCACTCCTGGCTGCAGATGCAGTACGCGCTCGGGCTGAGCCTGGCGCGGCCCGGCCAAGAGGGGCGCGTGCTGGGACGCGTCAGCTCGGTCGGCTTCGCCGGCCGCATGCTCGGCATGATCGGCGTGCTCATCACGCTGCTCGTCTCCAGCAGGCTGGCGTCGTCGATGGACGACGTCCAGGGTGCGATCTTCCGCGTCGTGTTCGTCGTCGCGGGGGTCTGCGCGGTCGTCGGAGGCGTCTCGATCCTGCGCTTCCCGATCGCGGAGGCGGATGAAGCGAATCGCGCAGCGCCGAAGCTGACGCTGCGCCGCGAATACTGGCTCTACTACCTGCTGTCGTTCCTCGACGGTTGCCGGCAGGAGATCTACTTCGCCTTCGCCCCGTTCGTGCTCGTCGAGCAGTTCGGCGTCAGCGCGCTGGCGATCACGTCGCTACTGATCATCGCCGGACTGATCAACTGGCGGACGGCCGGCTGGATCGGCGGTCTGATCGACCGCTACGGCGAGCGTCGGATGCTGACGATCAACTACTGCGGCCACTTCGTCGTCTTCCTCGGCTTCGCCCTGGCGCAAAACGTCTGGCTGCTCTACGCGTTCTATCTGGGCTACAACTTCCTCTTCACGTTCTCGATCGGGACGACCACCTATCTGCGAAAGATCGCGCGCAAGCAGGACATCGCTCCCAGCCTGGCGATGGGCGTCTCGTGGGCCCACGTCGCCGCCGTCGCGGTGCCGGTTTTCGGAGCGGCGCTCTGGACGCAGCTTGGCTATCAGTTCCCGTTCCTGTTCGGGACTGCGTTCGTGCTGCTGTCGATCTACTACACCCAGAAGATCGACATCCCGCGCCAACGCGTGCGCGACACGGTCCCGGCCACGCTGGCCGCGGCGCCGGCCGGCGACGCCTGATGGCCGCCGGAATCGCAATATGGCTATGGTAGGATGACCATTCGGACTCCCACGCTCTCGTGCCGGAAAGGGCGCTCCGCTGACCGTCACCACCCCGAACATTGCCCCGGCCGCCCGGGATCGCGGCCGAATCCGGCGGCTAGTCGGTAGCTCCTACAACCGTCAGCTGCTGCTGATGCTCAGCCCGGTGCTGATCGGCCTGACGCTGCTGATCATCGTCCCGGCCCTCATGACCATCCCGGTCGCCTTCACTCGCTACGACGCGTTGACCTCCCCCGAGTGGCTCGGGCTGAGCAACTTCCGCGAGATGTTCCGTGACGAGATGTTCTACAACGGCCTTCGCGCGTCGTTCGTTTACGTGCTGCTGGCGGTGCCGGTCCGGCTGCTCGGAGCGCTGCTGCTGGCGCTGCTCCTGAATCGCCCCGGGCGAGGGATGACGCTCTTCCGCGGGGCAGTCTACCTGCCGACGGTCGTGCCGGACATTGCCTACGTCCTTCTCTGGCTCTACATCTTCAACCCGCTGTTTAGCCCGCTCAACGTCTTTCTGCCGCTCTTCGGCGGGCAGGACGGCGCGCCGGCCGGCTGGCTCCTCGACGGCACGTCCGCGCAGGTCGCGATCGTCATCGTCCTGTTCTGGACACTCGGCGAGGGGTTCGTGCTGCTGATGGCCGCGCTGCAGGATATCCCGCGTGAGCTCACCGAGTCGGCCGCGATCGACGGCGCTAGCCGCTGGCAGCAGCTCACCCGCATCACCCTGCCGCTGCTATCGCCGATGCTGCTGCTGGTCGTCTTCCGCGATACGATCCACAGCTTCCAGGCCAACTTCGTCGCAACCGTCATCCTGACCGACGGCGGCCCTTACCATGCGACGAGCTACCTGCCGTTCTGGATCTGGCAGAACGCGATCGACTACCAGCGCTTCGGTTACGCGGCAGCGATGACACTCGTCTTGTTCGTCGTGACGGCGGTGGCGATCGCGCTGCAGTTCGCCGTCGTCCGCCGCTGGAGGGCCGCCTACTTTGAGTGAGCGGGCGGCACGGATCAGGACGATCCCAGCGGCAGCGGCACGGTCGGTCCCCGGCCCGCGACGGCCGCGGCTGCGTGGCGGTCGCTTCATCGTCGGGGCGCTGATCGCCGCGCTGTTCGTGCTGCCGCTCGCCTGGATGGTCGTCGCT
>DAOKZM010000405.1:0-3407 GCA_035325665.1 Thermomicrobiales bacterium
ACGTGCCGCGTGCCGAGCGCCGGGAGATGACGACGCTCTCCCGCGAACAGGTCGAGCGGTTGTTGGCTGCGACCGTTGCCGACCGCGACCACGCGATCTACGTGCTTGCCGTGACGACGGGGCTTCGGCAAGGTGAGCTGCTGGGCTTGCGCTGGTCGGACGTGGACTTCGACGCGGGCAGGCTCGCGGTGCAGCGGTCGCTGCAACGCCAGCAGGGCAAGGGGCTGGTCTTCGTGGAGCCGAAGACGGCGCGGAGCCGCCGGTCGGTGACGCTCTCCCAGCGTGCCGTCGCCGCCCTGCGCGACCATCGGGTACGCCAGCTCGAAGAGCGGCTTGCTCTCGGTAGCGAGTGGCAAGACGTGTCGCTCGTCTTCCCGAACCTGACGGGCGGCCCGATGGACGGCCCGACGCTCACTGGCCGGTTCAAGGCCGCCCTCGTCCTCGCCGGCTTGCCGGTGATCCGATTCCACGATCTCAGGCATAGTGCCGCAACGCTGCTGCTGGAAGAGGGCATCCACCCGAAGGTGGTGCAGGAACTCCTCGGACACAGCACGATCACGTTGACGCTCGACACCTACTCGCACGTCACCGCGACGATGCACGATCAGGCAGCCACGACGATGGATCGCCTCTTCGGTTCGTGAATCCTCGCGTCTCGCGCTCCAATTGGTGCAAACGACGGTGCAGAACACCACCGCCCCCGATGAAGCGTCGGAGGCGGTGGTGCTGCTTTTGGCTTGTGGGCGCGGAATACGAGTAGTGCGGAAAGCGGGAGTCGAACCCGCACGGGCCTGAGCCCAGCGGTTTTTAAGACCGCAGCGTCTGCCATTCCGCCATTTCCGCGACGGCAAGACGGGAATGAAAAACGGGCCTTTCGGCCCGTCCTGGAGCGGAAGACGAGATTCGAACTCGCGACCTTCTCCTTGGCAAGGAGATGCTCTACCACTGAGCCACTTCCGCGTCTTTACTTGTGCTGATCGATTGTACCGATTCGGTCGGGCGAGCGTCAAGACCTCGCTGCTGGCCCGCCAGCCGGTTCGCCGGGCACCACCTGCCGGTGCGGCCGGGTGTACACTCCACACCGTCGTTATGTGGGGAGAACCGGCGGGTGGCCGGGAGAGAGCGGATGCGGACACGGTGTTCTTCAGGCTTCTGGCGAGCGATTACCCCATTCTGATCACCGTGCTGGTGATGCTCTGGTTTGGCTGGCGGCGGAACACATGGGTCCTGCGTTGGATGTGGTCCGACACGACGCCCTGGGCGCGCGTCGTATCGCGGGTAGCGCTGGTGTCGGCCGGTGCGCTCCTGCTCTGGGCGACGGTCGTCGACAACTGGCGACAACTCCTCGGCCTGCTGGTCAACGAGAAGGAGCGCTGGCGCAGCGACCCGTACCTGCTCGATCCGCCGGCTGACATCTTGCGGGCCGTGACGTTGATCCTCTTCGGCGCGACGGTCCTCGGCGCGGCCTTCCTCTACGCGCGCTACGCCCGCGGTTATCTGATCCCGGTCGTCGTCGCGCCGACCGCCCTCGTCACGTTCTATGCGCTCAACAGCTTCCGGATGCGCTTCGAGCTGGTCGGGCCGCTGTCCGACCGCGGCGTCGACTGGAGCGCGCCGGGCGAGGCGCTGATGACGTTGATCTGGTTCGGGATGTTCTACGTCGTGATGGCGGTGCTGATCTTCAGCGCGTTCGCGCTCCTCTGGGGGCCGGCAGCGATCCTCGTCTCGCTGATCTACCGATCGACGATCGGCCGCGAGCGCCGCGAGGAGCCGGAGATGTACCGCATCCTCCGCGAGCGCTCGGCGCAGCGAGACGAGAAGCAGCGCACCGGCGTCTGATCCGGCAGCGTTCGCTACCGCCGACACTCCGTAACGACGAAGAGAACGAGGGGCGCGCCGGCCGGCGCGCCCCTCGTCGCTTGTCTCGGGCAGGCTGTGGGCCTAGCCCCAGTTGAGCATCGCGATCATCAGTAGGGCGACGATGTTGACGATCTTGATCATCGGGTTGATCGCCGGTCCGGCGGTGTCCTTGTACGGGTCGCCGACCGTGTCGCCGGTGACCGACGCCTGATGGGCCAGCGAGTTCTTGCCGCCGAAGTGGCCGAGCTCGATGTACTTCTTGGCGTTGTCCCAGGCTGCGCCGCCGGTCGTCATCGAGATGGCGACGAACAGGCCGGTCAGGATCGAGCCGATCAGCATGCCACCGACCGCCTGCTTGCCGAGCAGCAGCCCGACGACGAATGGAGTGACGACCGGCAGGAGCGCTGGCAGGATCATCTCGCGCAGTGCCGCGCGGGTGACGATGTCCACCGCGTGTCCGTACTCCGGCCGCTGCGTGCCGGCCAGGATGCCCGGCAGTTCCTTGAACTGCCGCCGGACCTCGACGACGACCGCGCCGCCTGCTCGGCCGACCGACTCCATCAGCAGCGAGCTAAAGAGGTACGGCAGCGCCGCGCCGACGAGTAGTCCGATCAGCACGCTGGGGTTCGACAGGTCGAAGAACCGATCTACTTCGGGCAGCTCGAGGAAGTAGGAGGCGAAGAGCACCAACGCCGCCAGGCCGGCCGAGCCGATCGCGTACGCCTTCGTGATCGCCTTGGTCGTGTTGCCGACTGCGTCGAGCGGGTCGGTAACGCCGCGGACGTCGTCCGGCATCTCCGCCATCTCGGCGATTCCACCGGCATTGTCGGTGATCGGGCCGAAGGAGTCGATGGCGACGATGATGCCGGCCATCGACAGCATCGCCATCGCCGCGACCGCGATTCCGTACAGGCCGGTGTTCGGGTCGCCTGGCGACAGCACCAGCTCGTAGGCGGTATAGATGGCGAACGCGATGACGAGAATCGCCGGAGCCGTCGACTTCATCGACAGTGCCAGGCCGGCGATGATGTTGGTGCCATGCCCAGTCTCCGACGCCTTGGCGATGCGCTGAACCGGCTTGAAGCGCGTTGAGGTGAAGTACTCGGTGATAACGACGACACCGGCCGTGACGATGATGCCGACGACGGCGGCGAGGAAGATCTTCCAGGTAGCCGACATGGAGATGTCAAGGCGGAAAATCGAGATCGCGTCGTTGGTGATGACGCCATTGTCGCCGAGCAACCAGGAGGTGATCGGCCAGAAGGCGATGATCGCCAGGACGCTCGCGGCGATGAGGCCCTTGTAGAGCGCACCCATGATCGAGCCACCCTCGCGGGTGCGCACGAACATGGTGCCGATGATCGAAGCGAAGATCGACGCCGCGCCGAGGACGAGGGGGAAGACGACCGCTTTCTCGCGGATGTCCGCGGCGGCATTGGCGAAGACGAGGTCGCCGAGCAGCATCGCGGCGATCGCGGTGACGGCGTAGGTCTCGAACAGGTCGGCCGCCATGCCGGCGCAGTCGCCGACGTTGTCGCCGACGTTGT
>DAOKZM010000406.1:0-3406 GCA_035325665.1 Thermomicrobiales bacterium
CGGTCAGCTCGAGTGCGTTCGACGCCAGCAGGTAGTTGGGGCAGACGACATCGCCGCGCGGGCGGGCGTAGCGGGCGACGGCGACCGCGAGCAGCCGGCTGGTCCAGACCCGACCCTCGGCGGTGACGATAAAGAAGTCGATGTCCGAGCCGACGTCGACGTTGTCCATCGCCAGCTCGCCGGTAACGGCGACCATCCGGACGAACGGGAGCGACGCGATCAGCCGACCGTAGTGCATGGCGCGGGGCCAGGCCCGCGTGGAGCGACGCTGGCGCCAGGCGCGCGTCGCGACGGTCCCCTCCCGGCCGGGGAGGGCGTAATGCTCGCCGACGCGGGCGAGGAGGCCGGCGGCGAACAGGCTGTCGAGGGTCGCGTTCAGCTCGCCTTTCGCGAGGGAGACGCCGATCAGGTAGCGGTGAATCTCAGCGACGCGGAGGGAGTAATCGAAGATGTCGGCGTAGGCGATCGCCTGGAGGACGGCATGCTCGACGGCCGACGCCGGGGAGACGAGGTACGGATGAGGCCGTGCAGTGGCGAACGGTCCGGCCGCGGAGGGGTGTCGTGCAGTCACTCACCTGGCCGATCTGCTTAGGTGCGCGATCGCGCCGGCCAATCGCCACATCACTGGCTGCAGCGAACACGCTGCCGGGCCGATGAGCCGCCGGCGTCTCGGTCGATGTGACAGGTACGCGGGAGGGGCGGGATCGGTTTGGGGTGGTCGCGCTCTCAACCCCCGACCATCTCGTCCTGTCGAACGTCGCTAAGCCGGTGACTGAAGCGCGGCAGCACCCGCACGGGCCTCGCCGCATCCGGATTGGCCGATCCACATTGGACGCTGCCATTCAGTGTGGTGGGTGCCATGCTTGTGATGAACTGTCGTCTCACGACCGGATCGCGAAGGAGGCATCACCCAATGGATCAGTCCACATGGCGGACGAAGGTCGGCCTAGCCCAGATGCTGAAGGGCGGCGTCATCATGGATGTCGTGACGCCCGAGCAGGCGAAGATCGCCGAGGAGGCCGGGGCAGTCGCCGTGATGGCCCTCGAGCGCGTGCCGGCCGACATCCGGCGTGACGGCGGGGTCGCCAGGATGAGCGACCCGGCGCTGATTCGGCAGATCAAGGCGAGCGTCACAATCCCGGTGATGGCCAAGGCGCGGATCGGCCACTTCGTCGAGGCGCAGGTGATCGAGGCGTGCGACATCGACTACATCGACGAGTCGGAGGTGCTGACGCCGGCCGACGAGGAGCACCACATCGACAAGAGCGCCTTCCGCATCCCGTTCGTCTGCGGCGCGCGCGACCTGGGCGAGGCGCTGCGGCGGCTCGGCGAGGGCGCGGCAATGATTCGCACCAAGGGCGAGGCCGGGACCGGCAACGTCGTCGAGGCAGTCCGCCACATGCGGGCGATGCAGTCGCAGATCCGCCGCGCTGCCGGGATGACGCGCGACGAGTTGCCGGCGTTCGCCAAGGAGCTCGGCGCGCCGCTGGAGCTGCTGCGCGAGGTCGCCGAGCTTGGTCGCTTGCCGGTGGTGAACTTCGCGGCCGGCGGGATCGCGACGCCGGCCGACGCGGCGCTGATGATGCAGCTCGGCTGCGACGGCGTCTTCGTCGGCTCGGGCATCTTCAAGTCGGGTGACCCGGCGCGGCGCGGCGCGGCGATCGTCGAGGCGGTCACGCACTACAACGACCCGATCCGGATCGCGAAGGTCAGCGAGAACCTGGGCGAGGCGATGGTCGGGATCAACGTCAGCACCCTGCCGCAGGCCGAGCTGCTGGCGACGCGGGGCTGGTAGGCCGATGAGCGGGCGGCATCACGTCAACGCTCCGCTCCCGCCGGCCCTGGAGGGCGAGGGCGCGATCGGCGTCCTCGCCCTCCAGGGGGCGTTCGTCGAGCACCTGGCGGTGCTGGCGCGGCTCGGGGTCCCGGCGCGCGAGGTCAGGCTGCCGGAACACCTCGACGGCCTGGCCGGGCTGATCATTCCCGGCGGCGAGAGCACGGTGATCGGCAAGCTCATGGTGAAATACGGGCTGGACGACGCCATCCGGGCGTTTGCCGGCCGTGGCGGGGCCGTCTGGGGTACCTGCGCCGGGATGATCCTGCTGGCGCGGGAGGTTGGCCGCGACCAGCCGCTGCTGGGGCTGCTCGACATCGACGTCGAACGCAACGCCTACGGCTCGCAGTTGGCCTCCTTCGAGGAGGATGTCGCGTTGCCGGGCTTGGAGATCGACGGGCTGCGAGCGGTGTTTATCCGCGCGCCGGTCGTCTCGCGGGTCGGGCCGGGGGTGACGGTCGAGGCCGCCGACGGGAGCGGCAACGTCGTCGCCGTCTCGCGCGGCGGGCTGCTGGCGACGTCGTTCCACCCCGAGCTCACCGACGACGCACGATTGCACGAGCGGTTTGTTGCGCTCGCCCGCGACGGTGCGGCGGTCGCCCGCTGAGAACGGCCGGCCAATCGGTATCTCCACCTTCCGACCGGATGCGCTACGGGACTGCTACGATGAGTCGACCGGGTCGCCGCCGCGGCGTCTCGAGCCGGATCGGAAGGGTTATCAGGCCGTGCGCTATTCCCCGGACGTGGTCGCGCTCTCGACCGACCTCTATCAGCTCACGATGGCTGCCAGCTACGACGCGCTCGACATGGACGCCGAGGCGACGTTCAGCCTGACGGTGCGGGGGCTGCCCGAGAACCGTTCGTTCCTGGTCGCAGCCGGGATCGAGGAGGCACTGAAGCGCATCGCCGAGCTGCGCTTCGACGAGCGGGCATTGGAGGCGCTGGCGGCGATCCTCCAGATCCGGCGCGAGGTCCTCGACCGGCTGGCGCGGTTCCGGTTCAGCGGCGACGTCTGGGCGATGCCCGAGGGCAGCATCGCGTTCGCGGACGAGCCGATCCTCGAGGTCCAGGCGCCGATCCTCGAGGCGCAGATCGTCGAGACGATGGTGCTCAACGCGATCCACTTCCCGACGACGGTGGCGACGAAGGCGGCGCGCTGCGTGCTCGCCGCGCCCGGCAAGCCGCTGGTGGAGTTCGGCCTCCGGCGCACGCCGGGGATCGAGGCCGGGCTGGAGGTGGCGCGCGCTTGTTACCTGGCTGGGTTCGTCGGAACCAGCAACGTGCTGGCCGAACGGGAGTACGGCATCCCGGCGTCGGGGACGGTGGCGCACTCGTTTATCGAGGCATTCGACAACGAGTCGGAAGCGTTCCGGGCCTTCGCGCGGACGTTCCCTGGCGGAGCGACGTTGCTGATCGACACCTACGACACGGTCCGCGGCGCGCGGCGGGCGGCGGCGGTCGCGCGCGAGGTCGCGCCGGAAGGCGTCCGGATCGCGGCGGTCCGGCTGGGCAAGGGCGACCTGCTGGCGCTCAGCCGGGAGGGCCGGGGAATCCTGGACGGGGGCCGGCTGG
>DAOKZM010000407.1:0-3401 GCA_035325665.1 Thermomicrobiales bacterium
TCAGCAGCATCTGAAACAGCTCCAGCTCGTCCTGGTCGATGAAGCCGTAGAGCGTCAGCGCATCCTCCCGTACCACGAGGTGCGTCACCAGCGAGACGCGATCTCCCATCGCGCCGGCCGCGCCGGCGCTGCGACCGGACGTGTGGACGCGGACCAGGAAGCCATGCAGGTCGATGACGAGCGCCGACGGCTCGATCGCGGCGACAACGCCCCTCACCCCGGCGATCATGCCTCTCCCTCCTCCAGGCTGGCGAGCCGGTAGAACCGCTCGGCGTTCTCCGTCAATACCAGCCGTTGCTCGTCCTCGTCCGGCACCACCCGCCGTACCTTGCGGAGCAGCCGGTCCTGACGGAGTATCGCGTAGTCGCTGGCAAACAGGACGCGGTCCGCTCCGGCGATCCCGATCACCGACTGGAACACGGCGTCGCGGTACAGGTAGGTCGTCGCCGCCGAGTCGTAGACGACGTTGCGCGTCACCTCGTAGACCGACGCGTTCAGCTCGTAGAACGGCAGCCCGCCGCCCCAGTGCGCCAGCGCGATCGGCTGATTGGGGTAGGCTCGCAGGAGTTGGTAGAGCCGTTCTGGTGTCGCCGTCCCCTTACCGGGGTAGGTGTGGCCGATCGGCTCCGACGCGTGCAGCATCACCGGCTTGTCGTGCTCGCGGCAGACGCCCATCAGATCGGCGAGCGAGTCGGGCGCCAGCAGGTTGAACCCCTGCGCGTCGGCGTTGAGCTCCCCGACGCCGGCCGCGCCGAGGTCGAACGCCCGCTCGGCGTCTCCCGCTGCCGACGGGTCGTGGGGTACGACGATAGCCAGGAACTCAATCCGGCCGGGATGTTGCCGGCGGGCCTCGGCCATCCACTCGGTGTGCTCGCGGCAGATGCCGGGATCGGCCCAGGGGAAGCCGCAAGCGATCGACGTCTCGATCCCGGCCGCGTCCATACTGGCGATCAGGTCGTCCGGGGACGCCAGCAGATAGGTCGGGCGTTCATAGAGCATCCCGAACCACGAGTCGCGCGTCCGGTAGTCCTCCCGGGCCGCGTTGATGTCCGGCGGGAAGATGTGGATGTGCGCGTCGATGACACCCTTGGACATCGCGCGTCAGGTTGCCAGGACGATATAGCCGACGATGGCGATGAAGATCAGCAGCCCCAGCAGGACCAGAGCCGTGAGAATCAGGTTCATCCGCCCCTCGGCCGGCGCCTCGGCGGGCGGGGCATCGAGGGCGCTGACCGGCGCAGCCCAGACGCCCAGCGCCGTGACGTTGTCGGTTGAGCCGGCGCGAATGGCGCGGTCGACCATCTCCTTAGCGGCGTCCTCTGGCGGCATCGTCAGCAGGATACTGGTCATCTCGTCGTCGGAAAGGTGGTCGTGCAAGCCGTCGGTCGAGAACAGCAGTCGGTCGTCCGGGAGCAGCGTCAGCTCGAAGATGTCCACGTCCACTCGCTGGCGGTGGCCCAGCGCCCTGGTGATGATGTTCTTGTGCTGGCTGCCCCGGGCTTCATCCTGAGTCATCGCGCCCATCGCGACCTGCTCCGCGACCAGCGAGTGATCGTGGGTGATCTGGTTGAGGCTGTTGGCGCGGACGAGGTAGGCGCGGCTGTCGCCGATGTTGCCGATGGCGAGGTCCATGCCCTTGACGACGCCGGCCACAAGCGTCGTCCCCATCATGTTGTGCTCGCCCTCGGCGGAGCCGCCAGCGAAGATCTCCTCGTTCGCTTGGCGGAACGCCTGCTTGAGCAACAGGACGACGTCGGTCGTGTCGGCGTCCGTGAATCGATCGCGAAGAGCCTCGATAGCCATACCCGAGGCGACCTCGCCGCGCTGGTAGCCGCCCATGCCGTCGGCGACCGCGAGAACTAGGAGATCTCCGGCGACCGGGTTGGCGACGACATCGTGGTAGACCGCGTCCTCGTTCTCCTCGCGAACGGGGCCCGGGTCGGTTGCGGCCCCGATGATCAGCCGGCTGTCCTCCACGCTCGAGACACTCCTCGGTTCGGCGATTGCGCGATACGACGGACCACGAATGGGTGGGCTGGAACGGGATGTGCGTTCCCGGGCCATATGATACTGTACCGTCCCGCCCGCGGCTGGGAGGCCGGCCGGTGGCGGAAACGAGCCAGACAGGACGTACGGATGCACCGTTTTCGATTGATGGGCCTGCTGATTCTCGGGCTACTGATCCTCGCCGTCGGGTGCCGCAATGGCGACGATGAGAAGAACGATCAGGCGGCCGGGGCCTCGCCGACGGCACTGACCGCGGAGTCGATCCTGGCCGCCGCCGGTGATCGCTGGGCCGCGACCGATACCGCGCACTTCAAGCTGACGGTCGATGGCGACGCGTTCATCGACAGCGCCCAGTCGATCAAGCTGCTCGGCGCCGAGGGAGATATCAAGCGGCCGAACGCCGTCAAGGCGGACGCCAAGGTGGACATCGAGATCACGCAGGCGAACGTCTCGCTGATCGCCATCGGCGACCAGGCCTGGATGACGAACTTCATCAGCGGCAACTGGGAACCGGCGCCGGCTGATTTCAGCTACAACCCGTCGATCCTCTTTGACGACCAGCACGGCATCAAGCCCATCCTCGCCGTACTTGATAACCCCGAGTTGCAGAGGGAGGAATCGATCGACGGCCGCGACGCGCGGAAGGTGACTGGCACGGTCGGCGAGCAGACCGTCGACAGGGTCACCAGTGGATCAATCCAGGGCGACGCTATCGACGTCACTCTCTGGGTGGATACCGAGACGAACGATCTCCTCCGCGTGTCGCTGAAGGAACCGGAGGGTGTACGGGAGAAGCCGGTTGAGTGGACGCTGGACCTGAGCAAGCAGGGCGAGGCGGTCGATATCCAGCCGCCGACGTCCTGAACGCGGAGCCGGCCGCGGGAGCAGACGAATCGACACCCCGGCGGCTTCTGCTTCCGGTCCTGGCAGTCGTCTTCCTGGCTGCGCTCGACCTGACAGTCGTCGCGCCGATCCTGCCGCGCGTCATCAACGATCTCGGCATCAGCGCCGTCGATGCCGACCGCTATTCCTGGATCGTACTCTCCTATCTCGTGGCCTACACCGTCACCGTCCCGCTGACGGGCCGGCTCTCCGACTTCCTGGGCCGGTTTCCGGTGTTCAGCGGCGCGCTTGGTCTCTTCCTTCTCGGCTCGATCGTCGCCGCCACCGCTGATGGGCTCGGCATGATGATCCTCGGGCGGACGCTGCAAGGACTCGGCGGCGGCGCGATGCTGCCGGTCTCGATGGCGCTGGTCGCCGATGTCGTGCCGATCCGTCGGCGAGCGTTCACGCTCGGCCTGGTCGCGGCGGTCGATACGTTCGGCTGGGTGCTCGGCCCGGTCTGGGGTTCAGCGGGCTTCGAGCTATTCGACTCGTGGCGGGCGGTCTTCTGG
>DAOKZM010000408.1:0-3397 GCA_035325665.1 Thermomicrobiales bacterium
GAGTCTCGACCCGGCAGCTGGCGCTGTGACGACCAGAATGGACCTCGCGACCCTCGGCGCGGACGCGTCGGTCGCCGGGCTGCTGCTCTACCGGGCCGATGGGACGGCCGGGACGCCGGCCAGTGACGTGTTGGCGGTCGTGCGCGACGGCGATTCGGGCGGGCGGTTGGTGCGGCTGCTGCCGGCCGATGCGGCCGGCGCGGCGACGCCGGTGACCGGGGCCTCGCCGCCGGCCGGAGCGCTCGTCGAATTCGCCACGGGGTTCGACCGGCCGATAGATGCGACATCCGGCCTGGACGGCTCGCCCTACGTCCTTGACGCCGGCCGCGAGGCGCTCTACGTCATCCAGCCGTCGCGTTGAGCAAGTCGGAAGCAATCCATTCGTATAGGCAGGCCTTGGCCTGTCCGCGCTTCGCAGAGCGCTACCCCCGCCCTGATCCAAAACCCGCCCGCAGCATGTCACCCCGCCCCTGAGGGATGCGCGGTTGGCGCCGGTTGGCCGGTGTGTGGCGGCGTGGGGGTGGCGCTCTGCGAAGCGCGGACAGACCGAGGTCTGTCCCTACGAAGGATTTGTGCGTATCCGCCTCGGCCCGCCCGGGCCGGTGGTCACGCCGCTACCAGCGGGAGCGGGTGAGGCGGGAGCGAGGGCCGCGGCCGCGGAAGAGAAGGACGGCGAGGAGGCCCGTGACGACGCCGCCAATGTGGGCGAAGTAGGCCACGCCGCCAGTCTGGGCGGTGTCGGGTCCGACGCTGGCGAGTCCGCTGATGAACTGCAGCACGATCCAGTAGCCGATTACCACGACCGCCGGCATGGCGATGACGGTGACGAAGATCCCCAGCCAGACCAGCACGCGGATGCGGCCCCCCGGAAACAGGACGAGGTAGGCGGCCATGACGCCGGAGATCGCGCCGCTGGCGCCGACCATCGGCTGGGTTGAGGTCGTGTCGATCAGCGTCTGGAGGGTGACTGCGCCGAGGCCGCAGAGCAGGTAGAAGACCGCGAAGCGGGCATGGCCCATGTCGTCCTCGACGTTGTCGCCGAAGATCCAGAGGAAGAGCATGTTGCCGATCAGGTGCAGCCAGCCGCCGTGCATGAACATCGAGGTGAACGCCGTCACCCAGATCGGATACGGGATCGTCGGCGGGTAGTCCTCGAGGTGGCGCAACTCGACCGGTATCGCGCCATACGAGTAGATGAAGCGCCCGAGCGCGTCGCCCCCCTGCGCCTGGAGCGTGAGCTCGTAGATGAAGACAGCGGCGTTGAGGAGGATCAGCGCGATGACGACGACCGGCGTCCGGCGTCGCGCTCGGTTGTCGTCCCCGATCGGGATCACGGAGGCTCCTTCGTCAGACGGACGCGGCCGGTCAGGTTAGCGATCTTCGCGCATAACCCAAGCGCGGACCCGGTCGCGGGTCTCCTCGCCGCTGCGTGGGGCGAAGAGCACGCCGGTCGCCAGGCCAACGGTGAAGAACTTCAGCGCGGTCCGCATCCTGCCGAGCATGGGGCCATCCCTCCATCGTCGCGTTCGTGTCAGCCTGCCACCGAAGCCGGGAGTTTGGTGGCGGGCCGGGTCGGGTGAAGCTGGCTAGACGGTGCCGTCGCCCGAGGGAGTCTACGGCCGGCTGCCGGCCGGCGGCTTGCCGAGGTCCTCCTCGACGGCGGCTTCGCTGCCCTCGGCCGGGTCCATCGCATGCTCGCCGCCGCCGAAGCCGGTGTCCGCGGCGTTGAGCGGCGACGTGGGGACGTCCTCGCGGACGACGACGTCCTGCTCCGCCTCCTTCTGGCCGACCGGCAGCGGCGACTTGGCGGCCATCTCGGCGGCCTTGTCCTTGCCCGTCGCGACGGCGTGGCTGGCTGCGGTGGCCGCGCCGGCCGCCTTCTCTTTGCCGGTGGCGACGACCGCGCCGGCCGAGCTGGCGACCTTCTCCTTGACCGGGGCGAGGCCGCTGGTGGTCTCCCGCAGCTTCTCGCGCGTCTCGGCGCCGGACATCGGCGTCAGCGCCAGCGCGGCGAGCGCGCCGGAGATGGCGCCGACGATGACGCCAGCCATGAATGCCAGGTCGTGGCGGCTCTCTTCTCCCTTGATCATCCTGGGCGTCCCTTCCCTGTGTGCAATGCCCCCATGGGGGCGATGACACGGGAGAATATCAAGAATGGGGCCGCGTCGTGTCGCGGCAAGCAGCCTGCAAAGGACCGGTGCTATCATCGGAAGACTGGGCAGGTCTTGTCCAGCGCCCGCGGGGAAGGAGACGCCAGCGCGTGAACATCCACGAGTATCAGGCGGCGGAGCTATTGGCCGGCTACGGGATCCCGGTCAACTCGGGTGAGGTTGTGACGGCGGCGGAGGACGCCGCGGCGGCGGCCGAGCGGCTGGTCGGATCGGACGGGACGGTCGCGATCAAGGCGCAGGTCCACACCGGCGGCCGGGGCAAGGCCGGCGGGATCAAGCTGGCGAAGTCGCCGGGCGAGGCGCGCGAGAGGGCCGGCCAGATCCTCGGGATGGACATCCGCGGTCATACCGTCAACAAGGTCTACGTCGTCCCGGCGGTGGAGATCGAGCGCGAGTACTACCTGGGCATCATCCTCGACCGCGGCGCGCGGGGCATCACCCTGATGGCTAGCGCCGAGGGGGGCGTCGATATCGAGGAGGTCGCCCGTGAGACGCCGGAGAAGATCGTTCGGATGACGGCCGACCGGCAGATGGGCCTGCTCGACTATCAGGCGCGCCAGGTCGCCTTCGACCTCGGCATCGAGCCGGACCTGGTCAACGGCTTCGCCAGGATCGCCAAGCAGCTCTATGCCGCGTTCGTCGGTGCCGACGCGTCGTTGGCCGAGATCAACCCGCTGATCCTGACGAAGGATCGTCAGTGGATGGCGCTCGACTCCAAGGTCACGATCGACGACAGCGCCCTGCCGCGCCACCCGGATTTCGAAGCCCTGCGCGACATGGCCGAGGAGAACGAGACCGAACTGCGGGCCAAGGCGAACGGCATCTCCTTCGTCAAGCTGGACGGTAACATCGGCTGCGTCGTCAACGGCGCCGGGCTGGCCATGGCGACGATGGACGCGGTCAAGATCTACGGCGGCGAGCCGGCCAACTTCCTCGACGTCGGCGGCGGCGCCAGCGCCGAGCAGGTCCAGCTCGCGCTGGAGATGATCCTGGCCGACCCGAACGTCGAGGCGATCCTGTTCAACATCTTTGGCGGCATCACCCGTGGCGACCTCGTCGCCCAGGGGATCGTCGAAGCAATGCATACCGTCGGAGTCAACGTGCCGATGGTGATCCGGCTGGTGGGCACGAACCAGGAGGAGGGCCGGAAGATCCTCGCCGACGCCGGCCTGAGCAGCTACGACACGATGGCCGAGGCGGCGCAGGCGGCCGTCGCAGCCGCCCAG
>DAOKZM010000409.1:0-1747 GCA_035325665.1 Thermomicrobiales bacterium
GACGTACTCGGCGACCTGCCCGGTGGCCATGCCCCGGGCGTCAGCCCACTTGTTGCTGAGGTCGATCAGCGCTTGCTCGTGTCCTGGCTTGATCCTCATGCGTGCGACGGTGCCGTACATCTGCTAGTCCTTTCTCTAGTACGCGCGACTCAGATGCCGCGCGGTTGCCGGTCGGCCTCGCGGCGCAGATTGAGGTTCATCCGGAAGAGGTTGGTTGGATCATACTGCTCCTTTAACGCAATCAGCCGGTCGTAGTTCGCCCCATACGCGCCGCGCAGCAGCGCCTCGCGCTCCTCGCCGAATCCGGGGAAGTTGAGGTAGCTGCCGCCGGCGCCGAAGCGCTGGAGCGAGGCGATCGCATCGCGCGTCCAGGCGATGTTGCGGTCGGTCATTGCCGGGTCGTCCCAGCTCGACTCGACGGCGACCATATACGGCGCGTCGCGCTTGCCGAACGCGGTCGCGTCGGCCGGGACGCGCTGCATCGCTCCGCTGAGGTCCCAGATGTCCATCGTCGTCCGTGGCGACGGTCGCTCGCCGGCTAGCATCGCCAGCGCCTCAATTAGCTCATCGCTCAGCTCGGTCACGTAGAGCGACTTCCAGTAGTAGAGCGATCCCTTTGGGAAGAACCCGTCGAAGCCGCTCTGGACGTGGGTGTAGAGGTCCTGGCCACTCAGATCAAGGATGGGCGTGGCCAACTCGCGCAGCGGCTGCATCACGCGCTCGCCCTCGTCCGGATTGCCAGCGTAGAGCGCGGGGAGGACGACGATCGGCATGCCCCACATCTCTGCCGGGAAGACCGGCGCCGCCGGGATGCTCCAGAAGATCACCAGCGACGAGACCTCCTCCGGCGCAGTCGCCATGTACGAGCGCCAGCCACGGACCACCGACCCGGCGTCGTCGAGCGAATAGGCCGGCGCGCAGAGGGCCACGGTCGGCCCGACCGGATGCAGGTCGAACTCGAACGACGTGATGGCGCCGAAGTTCGGCCCCGCCCCGCGCACAGCCCAGAACAGGTCGGGATTCTCGGTTGCGCTCGCCACGCGCAGTTGGCCGTCGGCGGTGACGATGTCCACCGAGCGCAGGTTGTCGAGACTGAGCCCGTGCTTGCGCCGCAGGTGGCCCATCCCGCCGTGCAGCGTCAGGCCGGCGATGCCGGTCGTCGAGACGACGCCGCCTGGCGCGGCCAGCCCGAAGACCTGCGTCTCGCGGTCGAGCTCGCCCCAGGTCGCGCCCCCCTCGGCGCGAGCGGTACGCGCTGCCGGGTCGACCCGCACGCCGCGCATCCCCGAGAGGTCGATCACGACCCCGCCCTCGCAGACCGCGTTGCCGGCGACGTTGTGGCCGCCACCGCGGACCGAGAGCAGCAGGTCGTTGTCGCGGGCGAAGTTCACCGCCGCGATGACGTCGGCCGGCCCGCTGGCGCGGACGATCAGCGCCGGCCGGCGGTCGATCAGGCCGTTCTGGACCGCGCGGGCGTCGTCGTAGCCGTCGTCGTCAGGCTGGAAGACCGCGCCGCGAATGCCGCCGATAAACGCCTCGACCGCCGCGGCATCGACAATCGTGCTTCCCGTCCGATTCCTCACCTGGACTGCCATGGTTACTCCTTTCGTGGGAGGAACGACTGCTATTAGCATCCTCCAACCGACCGCCCGGCGCATCGTGGCAATCACGGAGATCGGCGGGGCGGGGGTACGGAGATGGGGACGGAGGGATGAGGGACGAGGGACGGGGGACGAGTGTGAGGTAG
>DAOKZM010000409.1:1757-3372 GCA_035325665.1 Thermomicrobiales bacterium
ACGCCCGGTTCGATCAGCGGCTTACTCTCACAGCGAGCCTGTCGCGCCGGTTGTCGGTCGGGCTTGGTGGGCGGCCAAACGGGCGAGCACGAGGTTCGCCCCTACGAGATCACGTCTCTCGTCCCCCGCCCCTCATCCCATTTGCCTCATCCCTCATCCCCCGACTCGCCCAGACGGCGATCTGGGAGCGGGTGGTGAAGGCGAGCTTGGCGAGGATGTTGGTGACGTGGGTTTCGACGGTTCGCTGGCCGATGAAGAGGGCGTCGGCGATCTCGCGGTTGGTCAGGCCGCGGGCGACCGCGTCGGCAACCTCACGTTCGCGGGGGGTGAGGCCGTTGGCCTTGGGCGTCGCGGGCGGCAGGCTGGCCCTGGCCCGGGCGAGGAACGCCGCGCGCTCGGTGTCATCGGGGATCGTCGCGGCGATCTGGCTGGCGATCGCGGTGGCGGCGCGACTCGCCTCCTCCGCTTCCTGCGTGCGGCCGGCGGCCTGGAGAGCACCCTCCAGCGCCCGGTGAATACGCAGCAGCAGGCACCGAAGCCTGCGGGCGCTTGCCCCGGACGCGGCGGCGTGCAGCGCGGTGACCGCCTCGTCGGTCCGGCCCAGCGCCGCAAGTGCCTGTCCACGCAGGAGGGCGACGTGGGGAATGTCGGCGTCGCTAGTCACCCCGATTGCCGTGGCCAGCAGGTCGTCGGCGATCTCCAGTGCCGCGGCGGCATCGCCCCGCGCCAGAGCGAGCATGCCGCGAACCATCGAGGCGAAGCGCTGGCTGACGGTGCGGGTTGGCATCCGTGGGTCGAGCGTGGCCAGCGAGGCCGTCGCCGCGTCCAGGTCACCTGTGTCGATGTGGGTCGCCGCGATAATGGCGGCCGCGTAAGTCTGGAAGTGGCTTGTCCCGCTGGACCGGCTCAGCGCGAGCGCGCTATCGAACTGTTCCAGGGCGGACTCGGTGTCGAGCAGGAAGCGTCGCAGTCCCCCGCGCGCGAGATGGCCTACCACGATCCACTCCTGGTGGTCGATCTCCTCGGCGATCCGGATGCCGTCGTCGATCGCCGCGCTCGCACGACCGATGTCACCGACGACGGCGAGGTGCGCGCCCAGGTTGAGGAAGGCATAGGCCTCACCGGCTCGCCAGTCGATCTGGTGGGCGAGATCGAGCGATTCTGTCGCGAGCGCGGTGACGTCGGCGGTCGTGAAGCCGGTTGGGATGACGACCGTCTCAAAGACCGGGTGGCCGGCGGCGCAGGTGATCGTCGCCAGGACCGAAGACAGCCCGCGTCGGTCGTCGAGGTCGCGGTAGAGGTCGCGGGCGCGTTCCAGCGAGCGGCACATCTCGGCGACGTTGCCGCCGATGTCGGCGACGATGCCGAGCAGGTCGAGCGTCTCGGCCGTCCCGCGTCGGTCGCCGGCCGCCTCGAAGATCGGGAGTGCGAGCCGGAGTGACGCCTCGGCCTCATCGACCAGCTCGCGATTTACCTGCCAGTTGCCGAGCTGGACGAGGCTGCGGGCGATCAGTCGCGAATCCTCGATCTCGCGGGCCAGCGCGTGTGCCTGTCGGACGTACTCGCCGGCCCGGGCGTAGTCCCGACCACTCGCCAGATCGGCCAGGTCCCCGAG
>DAOKZM010000410.1:0-3371 GCA_035325665.1 Thermomicrobiales bacterium
CGTCGCGCCGCTTCGGAAGGCAGGCTCAGACGCCACCCGTGCCTCCGGGAACCGCATGACGCCGGCCCGCTCAACGATCCAGCGCCCCAGCGCGTAGAACGCGTAGACCTCGACGCCGAACGGCAGGTAGCCGCCGTAGCCGAGGATCGGCATCTCGAAGACGTGTAGCCAATCGACGTGCGGGATGTCGTAGGTCCACTTCGGCATCGCGCGGATGTTCCACATCTCCCAGAAGAACCCGCAGATGAGCGTGCCGACCGCGACATTGAGGACAATCGACCAGTCACGCCGCGCCAGATACCGCCCGATGGAGCGTGCGCCGAGCGCGGTGCCGATCGGATCGATGATGAAGATGAGCGCCAGCCAGACGAGCGGGAATGCGTAGTCGGGCCAGACGGCGGTCGCCAGCACCATCAGCCAGCCGGCTAGGTGATAGCCGATCAGCCAACCGCGCGTCATCGGCATCGCCGGCAACGATCTCAGCCATCCGAGCCGGAACGAGCGAACAAGCTCGGCGGTCGTGAGCACCGCCGGCATGACGGTCGAGAAGGCGAGGGAGGACAGGAGGAATCGGGCGACCCGGCCATAATCGTGCGCCTCATGGTAGATCCAGTTCCCGACGAGCCGGTTCAGCAGCTCGAAGGTCCACCAGAGGGGCGCCGACAACAGGAACAACCACACCACACGCCAGCCCGAACGCGCGATCAGGGACGTTCTGCTGCGCCATTCGACCAACGCATCGACTGCGAGGATGTAGCCAAGCCAGAGCGGGAAGAACGTAAAGTCCGAGATCGGCCTGAGCTGTGACCAGGAAACGGCCCAGCAGCCTCCAATCAGCAGGAGACCGGCGACTATGCGAGCCAGATAGCGCCAATCAGCGCGCGGACGAGCCTGCCCAAGTGCAACAAGGTTCACGCTGCCAGTATAGTGCGGGCCACGCCGGGAGCGCGGCGCGGGTTGGGACGGAGTGGAGGCGAGCGGCGTGGTGGCGAAACATAACGAGCGAGTGAAGATCGCCCCGTCGATTCTGAATAGCGATCTCGCCAGGATCGCCGACTCGCTCGCCCTGCTCGAGGAGGCCGAAGCGGACTACGTCCACCTCGACGTGATGGACGGCCGCTTCGTCCCGAACATATCGATCGGCATTCCCGTCGTCGCGTCAGTGCGGGAGGCGACCAGCCTGCCGCTGGACGTCCACCTGATGATCGTCGAGCCGGAGCGGTACGTCGATCAGTTCGTCGCGGCCGGCGCTGACATCATCACGATTCAGGTCGAGGCAACCCCACACCCGCACCGGGTGTTGCAATCGATCCGCGAGCAGGGCGCGCGCGCTGGACTGGCGCTCAACCCCGGCACCCCGGTGAGCCACGCGATCGAGCTGCTGCCGCTCTGCGACCTCGTGCTGATCATGAGCGTGAACCCCGGCTTCGGCGGGCAGAGCTTCATCCCGACGTCGATCCGGCGCATCGGCGAGGTCCGCGCCGCGATCGACGCCAGCGGCTACCCGACGATCCTCGAGGTGGACGGCGGGATCACGACCCGCACCGCGCCGCGCGCGGTCGAGGCGGGCGCGACGATGCTCGTGGCCGGCACTGCGATCTTCGGCGTCGAGGCTGGCGTCATCGCGGCGATCCACGAGTTGCGCGAGGCGGCAGTGGCGCGGAATAGCAGTTGATTCCGGTCGGTTGGGATCGGCGAGGGTCTTGACGACCACGCCGGCCACCGGCTCGCGATGGAGGGAGATCATGTGTCAAGCATCAGCAATCCCGACGAGGTGACCCGCGCGCTCCGCGGCGTCCGGCAGACGCGTCAGTACACGCCGGAGCCAGTCGCGGACGATCTCGTGACCGAGCTGCTGCAGATCGCGCGCTGGACCGGCAGTTCGCGAAACACTCAGCCGTGGCACTTCATCGCCATCACGGATAAGGAGCTTCTGCGCCAGATCAGCCAGTTGCGCCCGCCGATCAACTGGGTCGGCGACGCGCCGCTGGCGATCGCGATCGTGCTCGACGGCGACGCCGCGCTCAGCGAGGCGTACGACGAGGGGCGCGTCACGGAACGGCTGATGATCGGCGCCCACGTGCTGGGGCTGCACAGTGGCGTCGCTTGGTACGGCGACGACGCGCAGCAGGCGGAGGCAAAGCGGCTGCTGAACATTCCGGCCGAGCGGACGGCCCGGTCCGTAGTTGCGATTGGCCATGCGACGACATCGGCCGACCCGCGACCGAACCCGGCGCAGGGCGGACGCAGGCCGCTGGACGAGGTTGTCAGTTACGACCGAATGGGCAGCTAATCCTCCGGAGCAAGGTCGCCGGGCCGCTCGCCGGCCCGGCTGTCGCGAAGGAGCGCTACGGCGGCGATCGCCACGACACAGATGATCCCGGCGATGATGAAGCTCTCGCGGATGACATCGAGCGTTAGTGGGATGATTCGCTCGTTCAGCACCTGCTGCTGACGGGTGAAGTACTCCGCCGTCGTCTCGCCCGGGTTCGGCGTGACCGGCGGCAGGCCGGCGAGACGGCGGTTGAGCCGCTCCAGCCCGAAGGCCGTGATCGCCGATAGGCCGACCGTCATGCCGAGCAGGCGCGCGAGCAGGACGAGGCCCGACGCAGCGCCATAGTCCTCCAGCCGGGCCGCCCGAATCGCGACCTCGCCGATTGGCGCGATGACGATGCCGAGCCCGAGTCCGGCCGTGACCATCGTCGCGGACATCAACCCGAGCCGAAGATCGTTTGGCCACCACCACATCGCGAAGAACCCGACCGCGCCGACGATCAGTCCGGCCGTGGCGGTCGATCGAATTCCTTGGCCGTTGACCAGGCGGCCACCAGCCACCGCGCCGACCGTCATCGCCAGCGTGAAGCTGCCGAGCAGCAGCGCGGTGCGCGTCGCGACCACGTCCGCATCGGACAGCAGAGCGACGGCGAGCGGCGCGTTAACCATCGCCGTGATCAGCGCCACACCGACGAGCGCGTTTGCCACACCGGCCGCCTGGAACAGTCGCTGTCTGATGAGCGACTGCGGCAGGATCGGCCGCTCCGAGCGCCGCTCGATGACAACGAACGCGGCGAGCAGGGCGAGGGAGACACCCAGCAGCGGCCAGCGCCAGCTCGCCAGCGGGTTGGTTTCCGCCCCGAGCCGCGCTGCGCCCTGCCCCACCCCGAGTCCCGCCTCTCCGCCAGACGACAGCGCGAGACAGAACGCGACGAGGCCGGCCGCGCCGACGACAGCCGGAGAAAGGCGCGGGCGCTCGCGCGAGACGGCCGGGCGGGCGCGTGAGCCGGCCGAGTAGAGCAGGACGGCGGCGACGACCCCGATCGGAAGGTTGAGCCAGAAGATCGCCCGCCACGAGTCGAATAGCTCGAAGACCG
>DAOKZM010000411.1:0-1780 GCA_035325665.1 Thermomicrobiales bacterium
CGGTCCTTAGCAGCCGCTCAATGTCGGGCGCGCCGTCGGGCTCGGGCGGCAGCGTCATCGACCGGGCCGGCTCGCTCAGGTCGCGGAAGAACCCCTCGAAGCCGGCTGGGATGCACATATTCAGCACCCGGACGTGCTCGGTCTCCAGCGTGAAGCGGTGCGGAACGCCGCGCGGCAGGACGACGAGCGTGCCCGCGGGGGCGTCTACCTCCTCGTCGCCAACGACGAAGCTCATCCGGCCCTCGATGACGTAGAACGATTCCTCCTCGCGGTTATGGACGTGCGTCGGCGGCTCGGTGCTCAGCCCCTTGCGCCCGACCTCCTCGACGATCGAGAACGCGCCGCCGGTCTCCTCGCCGGTGGCCAGGAAGGTCAGCAGATAGCCCGAGTACCAGACCGTTCGGTCCTGTTCGGTATGGTCAGCACGGACGAACGCCGCGCGGCGTGTCGTGGCCATGATTGTCCTCATAGTCATGCGCGTTAGGATAATCGTCAGCAATACTGACGATCAGACGTCTGGATGGTAAGCCAAACTGACGAACTCGTCAAGGGGGCATCATGGACGAAGAGAACAGCGTGCTCGATCCCATGCTCGGGGCGCTGTTGCGGCAGCCGTTCCAGGCGATCACCGCGCGGGTGCTGGCCGACCTGCACGCGTGCGGCTACGGCGACCTGCGGCCGTCGCACCTGACCGTCTTCCAGCACCTGCCGGCCGGCGGCGGGCGGCCGACCGAACTCGCCGAGCGTGCACAGATGACGAAGCAGTCGATGGGCGCGCTGGTCGATCAGCTGGTCACCGCTGGCTACATTGAGCGGGCCGCGGACCCGCGAGACGGGCGGGCGCGGGTGCTTCGCCGCACCGAGCGTGGCTGGGCAGTAGAGCGGAGTGCGCGGGCCAGCATCGGCGCGCTGGAGGCGGAGTGGGCCATGGCACTTGGCGCCGAGCGGCTGGCGCAGTGCCGGGCGTTTCTGTCCGATCTGTCCGAGCTGCTGGACGGCGAGGCTAGCGACGCAGGTCCTCGTCGATGAAGGCGGTCAGTAGCCAGGAGACGACGCTGACGATGATGCCGCCGAAGAAGGCTGCCCAGAAGTCAGAGACGTGGAAGCCGGCGTCGAACCAGTCGGAGGCGATCCCCGAGGCCAGCCAGAAGGTGAGCGTGTTGATCACGAGCAGGAACAGCCCGAGCGTGATGACGACCAGGCAGCAGGAGAGCGTCGTCAGCACCGGCTTGACCAGCAGGTTCACGACCGCCAGCACCGCGGCCATGATCAGGATCGCCGAGACGCCGCGGTCGTCGTCGACGCTGATGCCCGGCACGATCCAGGCGGCGACCGCCACCGCGGCGACGATGATGAGCCAGCGCACGATGAAGTTGATCACGCCCGACCCTCCTGCCTGATTGCCATCTGGGCCTGCGCACGTCGCGGGCGGATCGACGGAACCGGTATTCGAACGGCGGTCTGGATGGTCGAGTGCAACGCGCAATCCCGCGAACGTTCGCGCCATACGTTGGGTTCCAGAGCGCTGGCGTAAGGGGGCGCTGGCGACAGGTGGCAATAGATGGGGGATGCGTTGAGGTCACTCGCGGATGAGTCGCGCGCGTTTATCCTGCGTGGCAACGTCCTCGACCTGGCCGTCGCGGTCATCATCGCCGCGGTCTTCGGCAAGCCGGATTTCTCGAACCTGAGCTTCACGGTCAACAACAGCCAGATCATGTACGGCGCGTTCATCAACGCGCTGATCGCGTTCCTGCTGGTCGCGGCTGCGGTCTTCTTCGTC
>DAOKZM010000411.1:1790-3363 GCA_035325665.1 Thermomicrobiales bacterium
GTCATCAAGCCGTTCAACCTGCTGATGGAGCGGCGGCGGAAGCAGTCCGAGTTGGATCCGACGACGCGCGAGTGCCCGTACTGCCTGACCGTCGTGTCGATCGCGGCGACGCGCTGCCTGGCCTGCACGTCGGACCTCAAGGCCGCCTGACGGCGGCGCAACTGTCCCAATCGAATCCCGCGCGAATCACGGACCCCGGCCATTCTGGCCGGGGTCCGTCGTCTACGGCGACTGTCAGTCGCCGATCCGCGTCCAGGTCCCGCAGTCCGAACTCATGAACCCGGTGTCGGATGCGGCGATCGTTACCGTCTGGATCGCCGTAGAGAACTCGTTGGCGATGATGGCGTCGGACTCGCCCGAGAAGTCGCTGACCCGCTCCCAGTAGCAGCTCTCGCTAGAATCGCTGTTGCGCCAGGCGCCGGGCGCGATATCCACGCCGACGATCCAGGCGCCGTCGCCGAAGCCAGCGGTCTGGCTTGTGGTGATCTGCGACAGGTCGGTGGACCAGGCGCCGCAGTCCTCCGAGCGGAAGCCGTAGTCGGTTGCGTCGATCGTCACGACGGTGCGGCCGAAGGATGCGTTGTTAGCGATGATATCCCCCAGCATACCGCCGAAGCTGCTCACGCGCTCCCAGTAGCAGACGCTGTTCGTCGAGCTGCTCCGGTAGGTGCCGGCCTCGATGTCCTTGCCGACGATCCAGACCCCGTCGCCGAACGTCTTGTAGCCCGGATCGGGAGTCGGGGTGAGGATTGGTGGCTCGGTCGGGCTCGGCTCGGTCGGATTCGGCTCGGGATTGCCGCTGCCGCTGGAGCGCCAGGCGTAGTAGTGCTGGCCGACGTTGCCGGCCTCGACCTGCCAGCCGGGGCTGTTGGCCGGGTTGTAGGTCAGGCAGCGCCGCTCGAAGCACTGCCACAGCACCGCCGTCGGCGTCCCGCCGATCTGCACCTGCGACCAGTACGCCTCGGTGATCGGATAGCCGGTGGCGTAGTACGGGTTGAGGAACAGCGGCGCCGTCAGCGGCTGCCCGTTCTCGGACACCAGGCCGCTGGAGGTCATGAAGGCCCAGAAGACCGACGCCACGGTGTGGTCGATGCCGGTGACGGTGAGCCGCTCGGCGGCGGTGACCGTGGCCGGCGGGGTCGGGCCGCTGGCCAGGAGGCCGGAGGCCTCGACCCAGGCGCCGAGCACCGTGCCGGGCGTGGTGGCCGGCTGCGTCCGCAGCCCGAAGGCGGCGATGTCGGCGTAGGTCGGGTGCTCGCCCGGGTCCCCGGCGATGTTGACCGCGGCCGGGGCGCGGTCCTCGAACTGGGTGTCGCCGGTCTGCAGCTGCCCGGTCACCAGCTCGACGACGAGCAGGCCGTTGGTCACGTCCCACGGCGCCTGGTTGGCCCGCCAGCTGTTGTCCTCCATGCGGGCCTTGTCGTAGTACTGGACGGTGCGCGTGCCGTTGGGGGCCTCGGCGTAGTCCTCCTGGAGCGCGCCGGTGGTGGCCGCGGGGCCCCACATCCAGGTGCGGTCGACCGCCAGGTCGGCCACCGGCTGGTCCGTCCGCGCCCAGGTGCGCTCGAAGGCG
>DAOKZM010000412.1:0-3358 GCA_035325665.1 Thermomicrobiales bacterium
GCCGCGGGCGTAGGTGTCGACGGGCGGGTAGGTCTCGTAAGCCAGCAGGATATCGGCGTGTATCGCCATCGCCGGGGTCAGGTTGGCGTGCGAGTCGAGGACGACCGGGACCGGTACCGACGGCCCGACCGCTCGGCGCACCCGCCGGAGGATCTCGCCGTCGGCGTCGTCGAGCGCCTCGGAGACCATTGCGCCGTGCAGCGCCAGCAGAACGCCGTCCAGCCCGCCCGACTCGGCAGCCGCCTGGGCGATGCCACCGACTAGCTCGTTGGCCAGCGATTCGAACGTGCCGCGGCGGACGCGGCCGCTCGGCGTCGCCGAGGCGAACAGCACCGGGACTAGTTCCCAGTGCAGCGCACGCGCCGTATCGACCATCCCGCCGAGCGTCGTGCCCGACTCACGGCTGGTCTCGACGATCGTCTGGCCGCGGGCCAGCGCGCGGCGCTGGAAGTGGGCCAGCGTCGTCTGGATCGACGAGAACGTGTTCGTCTCGTGCGAGATGCCGCCGATCGCGACGCGCGTCATGGCGTGGCGCTCCGTTCGCTGCGCTGCTTCGATCGGCGGAGTATGAGCCAGGTGAAGGCGGGAGGCAAGGCGTTGGCCGGCGAGTTGTCGGCCGGCCGGCCGGCCGCTATCATCGGCGGGTCAGACCTTCGGCGGCGATGGAGAGGCGGCGGCATGCAGGCGATCGACGCGTCAGGTTCGCTCGGGACCGCGGCGGACGACCCCTTCGCGCGGGAGCATGGCGCCCAGCCGGCCGGCAAGCGCGAGGTTGACCTCTACGTCCGGACCTACTCCACTCTGCTGCGCTCGTCCGGCCCGGTCGATGTCGACGCCCTCGTCCCCGCCCACCTCAACATCCAGTCCAGCCTCCACGCGCTCGCCGCCGCCGACGTGCCGGACATGGGCGCGTTCATGTACAGCACGTTGCGGCTGCCGCCGGAGATCACCACCGTCGGGCGAATCCTGCTCGGCCAGTCGCGCACCGTCTTCGCCCGCCACGGCTACACTGACGTGGAGGCATGGACCTCGGTCTCCGCCCCCGGCCGGCGGCGGCGCTGGCAGTGGGACGGGCGCGACACGCTGGCTGTCATGGTCGGCTCCGCGTCAGACCTGGACGACCTGATCCCGACGATCGTCGGCTGGCAGATCGAGTGGAACAAGATGCATCAGCGCATCCGCGACACGCCGGAGCTGGCGGCGCTGATCGAGGCGGGCTCACGCCGGCCCGGCCAGCCGGGCGGCGACGAGGAAGCGGGGCGGCTAGAGGAGATCGGCGCCGGCCTCGAGATCGCGCCGACAGACTGGGCGCGGCTTTGCTCGACCTGGGGACGCGAGCTCTGGCCGAACCTACGCCGGCTGGCGGCGCGCAAGCGCGACCTGCGGCTGCAGATGCTCGGCGGCACCTACCTCGGCTACACGCGCTCGGCCCAGCGCTGGTGGGCGCCGGCCGGACGTGAGCTGGCGGCGCTCGGCCTGGACGGCCGGCCGGTTTACTTTGTCTCCTCCAACACCCACTCGCTCGCCAACATCCTCACCGGCACCGCCCGCCGCCGTCGCGACGATCTGGTGGGCTTTGTCGAGGAGTCCGCGCATCGCGACCTGCTTCCCGAGCTGCGGAAGCTACAGGCCGGCGAGGTCCGCGCGTCGTGGGACAACTTCCTCTACTACGCCGCCCGGCTCTACTACGCCGCCAACCCCGAGGCGCGCGCCGTTCGCGACGCCGAGGAGGCCGAGCGCGGCGTCATCACGCTCGATCCGGTCAGCGCGCTGGACGTCGGCATCCAGATCATGGACCTCAGCCAGATCGACCCGGACGACCTCGACCCGCGTATCCGGTCGTACTGCCCCGACGGCGCCGAGGCGGTGATCGTCAACATCAACTACCCGCTCGGCCTGGCCGCGTACCACATCTTTGGCCAGGTCGCGACCGGGGTGGACCAGCTCCGGGGCGTCTACATCCTCGGCAAGGCGGCGACGCTCAACGCCCGCATCGGCGACGTGATGATCGCCAACGATGTCTACGACGAGCACTCCGGCAATACCTACTGGTTCGCCAACTGCTTCTCCAGCGCCGACCTCGACCCGTTCCTCGTCTACGGCTCGACTCTCGACCGGCAGCGCCCGGTCACGGTCAAGGGCACCTACCTCCAGAACCGCGGCTACCTCGACTTCTACTACCGGGAGAGCTTCACCGTCGTCGAGATGGAGGCCGGCCCATACCTCTCGGCGCTCTACGAGGATGTCGCCCTCACCCGCCACCCGACCAACGAGAGCGTCAACATGAGCCAACTGCCGATCGACCTCGGCATCATCCACTACGCCTCAGACACCCCGTACTCGCACGCCCACACGCTTGGCGCGCGGGGCCTGTCGTACTACGGCATGGACTCCACCTACGCCGCCACGCTGGCCATCGTCCGCCGCGTCTTCGAGGACTGCCGCGTCGAGTAAGCATCCTCGGCCCCGCGTGTCACAATTCGGCTGGAACCCGCTTCGTCGAAAGGAGGACGGCCGTGATCGTCGTCCGCAAGAAGATCGTCACCGACGAGGACCACAATCCCATCGCCGTCCAGATCGACTACGAGGACTGGCTGGAGATCGAGCGGATGCTGGGCGTGCGTTCGGAAGAGGAACTGGCTACCGACCTGTCCGAGTTCAAGGGAACCTTGAAGCTCACCGAAGATCCACTGGAGTATCAGCGGCGAATTCGGGATGAGTGGCCGTGACGGTCGTCCTCGATACAAACGTCGTCCTGTACTTGCTAGGGAATTCACTCGCGAAGCCGTTACCTGGTGGACCCTACTCGGTCTCAGTGATTACAGAGATGGAACTCCTCTCTTATCCGTCATTGACCGACATCGAGGAGCAACGGATCCGCGATCTCCTTGCTAGCGTTGCCATCATCGAGCTATCGCTGGAGATTCGTGAGGCTGCGATCAGGATTCGACGGGAACATCGCCTGAAGTTGCCCGATGCGATAATCGCCGGAACCGCGATCGCGACCAATCTGGAGCTGCTGACCAACGACCGTCGGTTCGCTCGTGTTCCCGATTTGCGGTGCCATGTTGTGGAGGTCAGCGGGCATTGATGGCAGCCGCTCGCGCCTACTCTAGCGTGCTGCTGATGTGGTACCTGTTGCCCAATGAACAGGACACATCCTGACGCGAACCCGACGATAATCTACCCCTGGGTCGTCGAGCGGCGCGAGCGCGTGACGTTCGGGCTGCTTGCCTTCGCCCATCCGCGCGACCCGGCGCCGGTTGCGAGCGTGCTGGCGGCGGGACGGCTGGCCGACCGGCTCGGGGTCGATGCCGTCTACCCCGGCGACCACCCCGCGGGGACGGCCGACCCGTGG
>DAOKZM010000413.1:0-2945 GCA_035325665.1 Thermomicrobiales bacterium
CCGGCGTTTTCGGATCTCCTCCTTGAACGCCTCGGCGTCGAAGTCACGCCAATGCCCTGCCGTGTTGACTGTTCCGGCGAGCGAGGCTGCTGGATCGTAGTCGTGCCAGATATCGGGTTCTGCCGTGTCACGCAGAAGCCGATACCGAGTGCCGCGGCTCTCGATCACGACGTTGGCTGGATCTGTCTCGCGAAGAGCTCGATCCAGCTCGGTATCCGGCTCGATGTAAACGGTTCTGGATCGCGTAGCCACTATATGCACCTCGTCGATGTCACGTTCCGACATCGATCATAGCACTCAGCGCGCTACCTCCGGCGTGCCGCGCAGGAGCAAGGTGACCGGGGCGAGGAGCGCCAGGGTGACCAGGCCGGCGGCGACGAAGACCGCCTTGATGCCGATGCTGTCGAAGATGAGGCCGGCGCCGAGCGAGATGGCGATCATGCCGAACGACGCGGCCGAGTGGAAGCCGCCCATGAAGCGGCCCATCGAGCGCCGCCGGCCCGCCTCGACGGCGATCGCCGACAGCCCGGCCGTCGCGGCCGAGCCGCCGAGCGCCAGGATGCAGACGACGGTCATCGACGGCGCGAAGGCGTCCAGCTGCGCTAGCGCCAGCAGGCAGGCGCCGGCCACCGCGCCGCCCGCGACGACCAGTAGCAGCGGCGAGACCGCGTCGGACAGCCGGCCGAACGGGATTTGGCTGGCCGAGGTGATTAGGTAGATCGCCGAGATCAGCAGCCCGCCCTGGAGGATCGACAGCCCGATCGCCCGCGCCAGCAGCGGCAGGAACGAGACGAAGAGGATGGTGTTGGCGTTGACGACGGCGTTGTAAGCCAGCAGCCCGGCCGTCACCCGGTCGAGCTGGATGCGCCGCCCGCCGGCAGGACGCGGAGCGGCGGCTTCCGAATGGCCGAGGTCGGGCAGCAGCCAGAAGATCAGCGGCAGGTTCAGCACCGTCAGCAGGAAGAGCAGGTAGAACGGGCCCTTGAAGGCGACGTAGGCGACGATGAGGCCGCCGACGAGCGGGCCGATGGCCATGCCGAGGAAGTTGGCGAAGTTGAAGTAGCTGGCGTAGCGGCCGGCCGAACCCTCCTTCGCCAGCAGCCCGACGTAGGCCATCGCCATCGGCAGCATCATCGCCGAGGCGACGCCGTGGAGCAGTCGCGTGCCCACCAGCGCCTGGATGTTCGGCGAGATGGCGTAGAGGATGGCCAGCAGCGGGTAGATCGCGGTCGAGATCAGGAGGACCCGGCGCTGCCCGACGCGGTCGGAGAACGCGCCGATCGGCTGGCCGAGGACCAGCCGGACGCCGTAGAACCCGCCGTAGAGCAGGCCGATCCACAGTCCGGTCGCGCCGAGGTCGCGAGCGTAGATCGAGAGCATCGGTGAGTAGGCGGTCGTGCCGATCAGGTTGACGGTGACCGAGACGAGCAGCACGAGGAGCGCGCGCCGGGCGACCTCCGGCGCTACCGCCGTTTGGCCGAGCGCCCCCCCCGCGCGCGCGTCGGTCGTCCCTGCCGTCATCCACCCTCCCGCCTCGTTGCCGGAGGTCATGCTACAGCGCGTGGTGGGGTCGGTCTATCGCCGGCCGGCACAACCGGCCGGCAGGGTGGTTGGTTGTCCTGCACAAGGCCGGCGCGGCTAGCGCGGCATCAGCGGTCCGCGCTCCCACTTGTCCTTCTGGAAGCCGGGAGTGGTCCAGCGGGCGCGGTTGTCGTTGCCGGCGCCGCGGTTGCTGCCGGCGCCGTAGAAGCCGGAGTCGGGGGTCGGCTGGCGATAGATGTCGCCGTTCTCGGTGACGACGAACGCGCCGACCGGGAAGGTCTCGCCCTCGTCGGTCAGGCCGGTCGGCATCGTCTCCTCGGCCTCTTCAACCTCGATCGGCTCGTCGCGCATCTCGTCGCTCATTCGTCGCTCCGTTCGTCCCCGTCATCCCTGGCGGCCTCGGCTGCCCGCTCCGGAATGATGACCCATCGGCGGGCGAAAGGCTAGCCGAGACACCTGGCCGCATGCTCAGGCTGCGAGCAGATCGATCGCCTGGGGGAGGACGGCGGAGATGAGGCTGATTCGTCCCTGCGCTTGCTCGAACTCCTGCGGGGAAAGGCAGATGATGTCCATCGGTCCGTCACCGCCCGTGTCGTGCCAGATGGCACGGAGGCCGCGGGCTCGGACGGCGGGATCCATCCCGGCAAACCGCTCTGCGACGACGATCAGGTCGTAGTCGCTGTCCGGCGCTGCATTATCACGCGCGCGCGAGCCGAAGAGGAGGATGTGCGACGCGCCGACATCAGTCCGTAGACGCTCGGCAAAGCGCTTGAGTGACGGCTCTATTCGGGCTCGAGTTGCATGTTGGGCCATCGTATGACCCTTTCTGCTGCCGCGAAGTGATCCAGCGCCAGTTCCTGAGAGATTGAGTCGATCGGAGCGAGCAGGCTTATCGGGTCGGGATATCGCGTGAGTCCAAACGCTGGATTCAGGAGGACGAGGTCGTCGATGATAGATGACGGCGCCTGAACCTGTCTGCCCAGGTACTCAAGGTCGTGCGTCCTCGGCGGGAGGGTGACATTGCGTTCGAGATAGAGCGCGTCTTGAGACCTTTCTCGACCGCCTCCTGCGCACAACAGGAAGCTGCGTACTCGCCGGAGATCAAGAGCGTCTGTTGTGCGGTGTCCAGATCCGCTTGCGCTTGTCACCACCACGGCTCGGCCTCAGGTCGCATCGTCGTTCCGGTCGCTTGTGTGCGGCTTCCTGTCGCTAGTATGCCTGATACCACTGAGGGCGAAAGGCCAGCGAGCAACGCGAAACCGGCCCCGCCGAAGCGGGGCCGGTCGTTCGCGAGGAGGCTGCCTGAGGCTGGACTAGTAGTCCATGCCGCCCGGCATGGCCGGCATGGCCGGCTGCTCCGACGGCTTCTCGGTGATGAGCGCCTCGGTGGTCAGGATCATGCC
>DAOKZM010000413.1:2955-3351 GCA_035325665.1 Thermomicrobiales bacterium
CGAGGCGGCGTTCTGGATCGCCGAGCGGGTGACCTTGGCCGGGTCGATGATGCCACACTCGAACATGTCGCCGTACTCGCCGCGGATGACCTCGTAGCCGAGGTTCGGGTTGCTCTTCTCGTCCTGCAGGCGGCGGATGGTCGAGACGACGACCGGGCCGTCCTGGCCGGCGTTCTCGACGATGCCGCGCATCGGCTCCTCGAGGGCGCGCTTGAGGATCTGGACGCCGGTCTTGACGTCACCCTCAGCCTGGACGTCGTCCAGCGCCGTGGCGGCGCGGATCAGCGCGACGCCACCACCCGGGACCATGCCCTCCTCGACGCCCGCGCGGGCGGCCGACAGGGCGTCCTCGACGCGGTGCTTCTTCTCCTTAAGCTCGGTCTCGGTCGCGGCGCC
>DAOKZM010000414.1:0-3340 GCA_035325665.1 Thermomicrobiales bacterium
GCGGGATCGTGTCGATGTAGTCGTCCGCCGCGTGCAGCGCGATATCGACGACACGGGGCCGGATCGCGGCGTCAAGCAGCAGGTCGCGAAGCGGGAATCCCTTCCATTTGGCGGTGGAGATGTATTCCCCGCCGACCGGGTTGGAGATGCACTCCAGAGTCGAGATCATCTCGGACGCCGGGCGCGCGAGGACATCGGCATAGGTGAGGGTGAGGGGCTGGTCGACCAGCCCGCTGACCGCAAGGCTCCAGTCCGTCTCGTCAACGTCCGGGTCGATGAAGTTCTTGGAGACGACGTAGAACTCGTGGTTCGGGGTGATCGCGGGCGGCATGCCGGGGAACGAGAAAGGCGACCTGGAGAAGGGCGATGCGGAGTTGCTCGACCCCGGCGTCCGCTGCAGCGACCGGACGAAGCGGGTGATGTAGCCGGCCGACACCACCGTCGGCAGGACCAGCAGGCTCGCCCCGGCAGTCTGGAGGAGGCGACGGCGGGAGGGATCGCTGGCGGCCGGCGCGAGGCGTGGCCAGGGGACGAAGGCGGCCACGACCACGGCATAGACGGCGGCGGCAAGGAGGAACGTGCCATGGGCGCGGCCGAGGCCGCTGGCGGCATCGCGGCCGAGCAGGCCAATCCCACTCAGCGGCGCGACGACGAGCGCGAGAGCTGCCCACCCCAGGACCAGCAGCGCGACGGCTCCGGCAGCGCGCTCAAGACGCAGCCGGTCTTGGAGCCGGGCATAGGCGACCGCCACCAGCGCGCCGGCCACGACCTGGAGCGCGACCAGCCCGGCGAGGGTCAGCGGCTTTGCCGACGACTCGAGCCGGGTCAGGGCATCGCGGAAGACCGTCAGCGGGACGATTTCGGTGAGCCGCTCGGAGAGCAGTTGGGCGAAGTGGACGCCATCCCAGGAGCGCGCCGCCCAGAGCATGACGGCGGACGCGAGGGTGGCTCCAGCCGCGCCAATCGCGGCGGCTGCCAGGCCCGAGCGACCGGCGACAGGTGTTCCCGGGTCGGGGTAGGTGGTGGCTATGTCGTCTTGGTGCATCGTGCCTCCGGCGGGTCGGATGGCAGGGAGACGATGGCGGACGGTCGCGATGGGCGCGTACCGCCGGCCCGGCCGCGGGCCGGCGGTACGACTATCTTACCCCTCGTAGACGGTCTCCCCGCCGATGATCGTCTGCGACACCGGCACTTGGCTAATCTCCTCCGGCTCGACCGCGCGCGGGTCGCGCTCGAGGACGACGAGGTCGGCCAGCATGCCCGCTCGGAGCATGCCCTTCTGGTCCTCCTCGAAGGTTGAGTAGGCGCCGGCGACGGTGTAGAGGGGCAGCGCCTCCTCGACCGAGATCGCCTCCTCAAGGGCGTACGAGCGGCCGCTGCCGGTCTTCTCGGTGACCGAGGCCTCGATGCTCTTGAGCGGCTCGAACGACGACACCGGGCAGTCGGACGAGAAGACGACCGTGATACCGGCGTCCAGCAGGCTGCGGAACGGGTAGGTCAGCTGCGCGCGCTCCAGCCCGAGGTGGCGGATGAACCCGTCGCCGTACTCGGTGATGAAGATCGGCTGGGTGACGATGAGGACCTGCATCCTGGCTATGCGCTCGATCAGGTCGGGCCGCAAAATGCCGCAGTGCTCGATGCGGTGGCGGTGGTTGTCGCGCGGGTGGGCGGCGAGTGCCTTCTCGTAGGCGTCGAGGACCATGTCGATGCCGCGGTCGCCGATGGCGTGGATGGCGATCTGGAAGCCGGCGCGATGCGCCTGCATGACGTAGTCGTCGAGCTCCTCCTGCGGCATCATCGTCAGCCCGAGGTTGTCCTCGACCGGGTCCTCGAGGAACGGCTGGGTGACGGCGGCCGTCCGCCCGATCAGCGAGCCGTCGATGAACAGCTTGATCGGGCCGATCTTGAGCCGGTCGGCGCCGAACCCCTGCTGGATGCCGAGGCCGGTGATCTCTGGCAGGAGGTTCTCGCGGATCATCAGGGTGGTGCGCGGCTGCAGGATGCCCTCGCGGGAGGCGATCTGGAAGGCCGCGATCTCCTCGGGCGTGCGACTCATCGCGTCCTGGCTCGACGTGATCCCGGCGGCGACGTAGCGCTTGTTGGTGCGACCGAGCGCCTCGACGTAATCCTCGACGGTCGGCGCCGGGACGGCGTCGCGGACGGCGTCCTGGGCCGTCTCATGGAGGACACCGGTCATCTCGCCGTGCTCGTCGCGGACGTAGTGGCCGCCCTGCGGGTCGGTCGCGTCGCGGCTGAGGCCGGCGCGCTGGAGGGCGAGCGAGTTGACCGCGCTGAGGTGTCCCGAGCCGTTGACGATCATCACCGGGTGGTTCGGGGCGACGGCGTCCCAGTCGTGCCGGTTGGGGTGGCGGCGCTCGTCGAGCTTGTTGTCGTCGTAGCCCCAGCCGACGATCCAGCTTCCCTCTGGAGTGCTGGCGGCGCGCTCGGCGATGCGCGCCTTGATGTCTTCGATCGATCGCACGGCCGGGTAGCTGGCGTCGATCTGGCCGAGGTTCTGGCCGTAGATGAGCATGTGGTTGTGGGCCTCGTTGAAGCCGGGCATGGCGAAGCGGCCGGCCAGGTCGAGCGTCTGGTAGCCGCGCGGCAGGCTGCCCTCGACCATCGCCCGGTTACCAACCGCCACGATCCGGTCGCCGATGATGCCGACGGCCTCGGCCTCCGGCTGGCGCGGGTCGATCGTCGCGATCGTGCCGTTTGTGATCAGGAGTGACGTAACCATATCGTGCGCACCCTCTCATCTAGAGTCGATTTGTGTACAGCGATGATGTTCAACGAGCTGACACGCCGGTCGTGTTGGCGCGGCGGCGACTCCGGATCCTGTCATTCTTCGCTTCGCTCAGAATCCGTTTCTCCTATGCTCGTTCGCTACCCAAACAGGAAGAGCGGATCCTTCACTGCGTTCAGGATGACAGAGAGCGGGGCGGCTGCCGCTCCGACACGGTCACCGTGACTGCGTGCTCACGACTCGTCCGCCCCGCACCATTCGAGGATGAACGCGCCGACGACCTTGGCCGTCCGGTTGAGGGATGCGAGGTCGAGCCACTCGTCGGCGGCGTGGGCGTTGGCGCCGGATGCGCCGTAGCAGCCGGCCGGGATGCCCTTGAAGTTGAAGTAGCGCATGTCGTTGACGCCGGTCTGCGCCTGCATCGCCATCTCCTCGCCGGTGACCGTCTTGTGCCACTCGCCGAGGGCGATGACCGACGGCTCGTCAGGCGAGACGGTCGAGCCGCTCGTCTGGAAGCCGTCGTAGGTGACGACCGGCGGGTGCTCGCGCAGCCAGTCATCCTGCTCGGCGGCGGACTGGACCGCGGCCTCGACC
>DAOKZM010000415.1:0-3333 GCA_035325665.1 Thermomicrobiales bacterium
TGGGGTCATCCTCAGCTCTAACGAGCGGGGCCGGCCCCTCTACGACGCCCTCGGCTACCAGCTTCTCAGCTACGAGGACATCTACCGCCGTCAGGATCTGCCCAGCCACTGAGCCGCATCGTCTCGATCGGGACTGGAGGCGAGGGCATCAACCCGTTCTTCGTCGACGACATCACGACGCCCGATGCCCAGCAGCGCAATAGCGTCTTCCGCGCCTTTCGGTATAGTGCTGCCGGGGTCGAGCGCCCGGGCGACCGCCGCTTCGTCGTGACCCGCCGGTCGACAGCACCTCCGTGAAGAGACGGAACGAAAGGGGACGTTGATGTCTCGCACGATCCGCGCGCCGCGTGGGACCGAGATCAGCTGCAAGGGCTGGCTGCAGGAGGCTGCCCTGCGGATGCTGATGAACAACCTCGACCCCGAGGTCGCCGAGCGGCCGGAGGACCTCGTTGTCTACGGCGGCACCGGCCGCGCCGCTCGCTCTTGGGAGGCGTTCGACGCGATCGTCGCCAGCCTACGCGAGCTTGAGGGCGACGAGACGCTGCTGGTCCAGTCCGGCAAGCCGGTCGGCGTGCTGAAGACCCACCAAGACGCGCCGCGCGTCCTGATCGCTAACTCGCTGCTGGTGCCGAAATGGGGTACCTGGGAGGAGTTCTGGCGGCTGGAGGGCATGGGGCTGACGATGTACGGCCAGATGACGGCCGGCTCGTGGATCTACATCGGCACTCAGGGCATCCTCCAGGGCACCTACGAGACGTTCGGCGAGCTTGCCCGCCAGCATTTCGGTGGATCGCTGGCCGGCAAGCTGGTGCTGACCGCCGGCCTCGGCGGGATGGGCGGGGCCCAGCCGCTCTCGGTGACGATGAACGACGGCGTCTGTCTCGTCGTCGAGGCCGACCCGCACCGCGTCCAGCGCCGGCTGGAGACGCGTTACGTCGACCGCGCCACCTCCTCGCTCGACGAGGCGCTGGAGCTAGCCGAGGCGGCGCGGGCCAGCGGCGCGGCCTTGAGCATCGCACTGGTCGGCAACGCCGCCGAGACACATCCCGAGCTGGTCAAGCGCGGCTTCCGGCCGGACGTGGTAACCGACCAGACCTCGGCCCACGACGCGCTCGACGGTTACGTCGTGCCCGAGATGACGCTGGAGGACGCGAAGATCCTGCGCCAGCAGGATCCCGACGGCTACCTGAAGCGCTCGCTGGTGGCGATGGGAGACCACGTCCGGGCGATGCTCGACTTCCAGAAGGCCGGCGCGGTCGTCTTCGACTACGGCAACAACCTGCGCGGCCAGGCCTACCTGGCCGGCGTGGAGAATGCATTCGACTACCCCGGCTTCGTGCCGGCGTATATCCGCCCGCTCTTCTGCGAGGGGCAGGGCCCGTTCCGCTGGGTGGCGCTCTCCGGCGACCCCGAGGACATCTACGAGACGGACCGGGCGCTGATCGAGCTGTTCCCGGAGAAGGAGCACCTGCACCGTTGGCTGCGGATGGCCAAGGACCAGGTCGCCTTCCAGGGGCTGCCGGCCCGCATCTGCTGGCTGGGCTACGGCGAGCGCCACCTAGCCGGGCTGAAGTTCAACGAGCTCGTCGCCAGCGGGCGGGTCAAGGCGCCGATCGTCATCGGCCGCGACCATCTCGACTCCGGCTCGGTCGCCTCGCCGTATCGCGAGACGGAGGCGATGCGCGACGGCTCGGACGCCATCGCCGACTGGCCGATCCTCAACGCGCTGGTCAACACCGCGTCCGGCGCGACCTGGGTATCGGTTCATCACGGCGGCGGCGTCGGGATCGGGCTATCGATCCACGCCGGCCAGGTGATCGTCGCCGACGGTACCCCGGAGGCGGCGGCGCGGCTCGAGCGCGTGCTGACCAACGACCCGGGCATGGGCGTCCTACGCCACGTCGACGCCGGCTATGAGCGCGCCGTCCTCCACGCCCGCGCGACGAATATGCAGATCCCGCTCTGGCCGGCCGAGACCGGCTCCTGATGTCACGGCTCTAGCGAAGGGGGACTCTCATGACCGACCGCGTCCACCGCTTCAACGTCGGCTCGTTCGCCTGCACGGTCGTCGCGGATCAGGAGCGGGACACGACCGGCGGCCCGCCGCGATCGTTCATCAACGCCACACCTGAGGAGTCGCAAGCCGCCGCCGCGGCCTACGCCGAAGCGATCGGCGACGCCAAGTCGTCGATCAGCATGAACATCCTCATCGTCGATACGGGGCAGCACCGGGTGCTCGTCGACACCGGCAACGGACCGTCCGACACCAGCCCACGGGGCGGTATGCTCGACGGGCTGGCCGCGGCCGGGATCGACCCGATCTCGATCGATGTCGTCATCACCACCCACGGCCACGGCGACCACATCGCCGGCAACACCGACGGGCAGGGCAACCCGACGTTCCCGAACGCCCGCTACGTCATCAGCGACGCCGAGTGGCAGCGCCTGATCGCCGAGCCGAACGAGTCAGCGCAGAAGCACCTGCTCGCCATCGCCGACCGCTACGAGCGGATTACCCCCGGCGACGAGCTCGTGCCGGGCATCACCTCGATCCCGGCCCCCGGCCACGCGCCGGGGATGATGGCGCTGCTCGTCGGCGACGGGGAAGAGCGGCTGCTGCACCTGGCCGACACCTTCCATGCGCCGTTCCAGCCGGGCCATCCCGACTGGTACCTCGGCTTCGACGCCGACCCGGAGCAGACCGTCCGCACTCGGCGTGATCTCCTCGACCTCGCCGCCCGCGAGGGCTACCTGGTCATCGCCTACCACCCGCCGTTCCCCGGCCTCGGCCGGATCGAGGCCGACGGCGACGCCTGGCGGTGGCGGCCCGGAGGCTAGCGATGTCCGCGCCGTCGTTCCGCGAGCGCCTCGCCCGGCCGGAGGTCGTCATCCTCGACGGCGCGCTCGGCACAGAGCTGGAGCGGCGCGGTGTCCCGACGCCGGAGCCGCTCTGGTCGGCCCAGGCGCTGCTGGATCAACCGGACGTCGTCCGCGCGATCCACGCCGAGTACGTCCGGGCGGGCGCGGAGGTGATCACGGCCGACACCTTCCGGACGAACCTCCGCGCTGTCGAGCGGGCCGGGTTGGCCGGCCGCGCCGAGGCGCTGACGCAGCAGGCAGTAGCGCTGGCCCGCGAGGCGTGCGAGCGTGCGGGGCGCTCGGTCTGGGTGGCGGGGTCGATCTCGCCAGTCGAGGATTGCTTCTCGCCCTGGCTCGTGCCGGACGACGCCGCGCTGGCCCGCGAGCATGGACTGCTGGCCGGCTGGCTGGCCGAGGCGGGAGCCGATCTGATCCTGGTCGAGACGATGAACACCGTCCGCGAGGCGGCCGCCG
>DAOKZM010000416.1:0-284 GCA_035325665.1 Thermomicrobiales bacterium
CTGACGCTGGACATGATGGACGCGCTGATCGACCAGATCGTGCCAGGACGGCCGGACGCGCTGTTGATGGCCAAGCGCACGCGGCGTAAGCTGTCGAGCCTGCGGCGCTCGTCGGGGAACCTGCTGGAGACGGACGTCGACGCGTTCGGGCGGCGGGCGCTGTTCTACGACGGCATCCCGCTGCTGGTGGATGACTTCATCCCGACGAATGAAGTACAGGGGTCGTCGGGCGCGGTCTGCTCGTCGATCTACGCGATCAAGTTCGGGCGAGGCGGGGGGACGGG
>DAOKZM010000416.1:459-3332 GCA_035325665.1 Thermomicrobiales bacterium
CAGGCCAGAGGCGCTGTCCTTAGGAAACGTTTGCGCGCCCGCCCCTCCTCTTCGTCTCCCCCTCCCTTCGCAGGGGAGGGGGCGGGGGGAGGGGTCTTCTCCGCTTCGTCCCCCAACACGATTGGAGTCCCGATGCAACCCGTCCCCGCGCCGCCGGCCGGACGGCTGGCGGCCTGGCTGCTGACCCAGGACACCCGGCGGATGAACCGCTACCGGGAGTACCTCGACTTCTACGACGGCCGGCAGTGGGCCGGCGCGCGGCGGGCCGGGGAGTCGCGGCTGGTGCTCAACTACGCCCGCGTCCTCGTCCGCAAGGCGGTCGCCTACCTGATGCCGGCCCCGGTCGCCTTCGACGTGCTGCCCGGCGCCGAGGGCGCGCCGGAGACGACGGTCCGGCTGGCCGAGCGGGCGCTGGCCGAGGTATACGACGCGCTCGACCAACACGCCGCCGACGTCCAGTCGGCGCTCGACGCTGCTGTCCTCGGCGACGGCGCGTTCAAGGTGACCTGGAGCGAGCGCCACGGCCGGCCCGTCGTCGCCCCGATCGATCCGTCCGGGCTGTGGGCCTGGTGGGAGCCGGACGACCCGCGGACGATCTACCGCGCCGTCCAGCGCTACCACGTCCTGCCCGAGGAGGCCGAGCGGCTGTTCGGTCCGGCGGCGAGCCCGGCCAGCGGCGGGGGCCGGGCGCTTACCGTCGTCGAGGACTGGCGCGCCGACCGCTACCGGGTCGAGCTCGACGGCGCGACCGTCGTGGACGCGCCGAACCCCTACGGCTGGGCGCCGTACGTGATCTACCCGAACGTGCCCCGCCCGCACGAGTTCTGGGGCGCGTCCGACCTGGAGGACCTGCTCGACGTCTGCCGCGAGCTAAACCAGCGCATGACAACGATCTCGCGCATCCTGCAGGTCAGCGGCTACCCGGTGACGGTGCTGGAGAACGTGACCGGCAGCGAGGGCATCCGCGCCGAGCCGGGGGCGATCTGGGAGCTGCCGGAGGACTCGAAGGCCTACCTGCTGGACATGCTGGGCGGCGGGATTGGCCTGCACATCGATTACGTCAACCTGCTCTACCGTCAGCTCCACGATCTGTCCGAGACGCCGCGTACTGCCTTCGGCGACTCCGGGCGCTCGCTCTCCGGGGTGGCGCTGGAGGTGGAGATCCAGCCGCTAGTGCAGAAGGTGACGGGGAAGCGACGGGTCTGGGATGCCGTCTACGCCCGGCGCAACGCGCTGGTGCTCGACCTGCTGGAGCGCTTCGGCGGGCTGCCGCTGGGTGGCCTGCGCCGGACGCGGCCGATCTGGAAGGAGATTCTGCCGAGCGACCGCGAGGAGCTGGTCCGCGGCGAGTCTCGTCTGGTCGCGGCCGGCATCCACTCCCGCCGCCAGTCGATGGCCGCCCTCGGCGACCCCGACCCCGACCGCCGCTGGGCGGAGGTTCTGGACGAGATGGCCGCGCTTCGATCGGTCGAGGACGTCAGGGATGAGGGATGAGGGATGAGGGATGGGGATTGTAGGGGCAAACCTTGTGTTCGCCCGACGCGGGACGCCACGATCCTAGTTCGGCAGCCTGGCGTCCGGTCGTCCCTGTCGTGGCGCGAGTCGGCCGGCGAGGGCGAACACAAGGTTCGCCCCTACGAGGTAACGTCCCTCGACTCTCGTCCCTCGTCCCCCTCATCCCTTTTGCCTCATCCCTCGTCCCTGAAGGAGAAACCATGACCACTATCGATCTGACTATCTACACGCTCGCGCTGCCGTTGACGCTGGGGCTCGTCCAGGTGGCGAAGGATGCCGGGATGGCGAGCCGCTGGGCGGGGGTCGCGGCAGTCGTCATCGGAGCGCTGGCCGGGCTGTTCGCCGACCTGGCCGGGGCCGGGGATGCCGGCGCGGCGACGGCAGCGCTCAGCGGCCTCGTCGCCGGGCTGTCAGCTGCCGGGGTCTGGTCCGGCGCGAAGGCCGGCGTCACATCGCGCCGGCCCTGATCGTCTCATCCTTGCCGCTTCCGGGCGGCGGTCGTACGATGGCCGATGGGCACTCAGGGAAGGATGTGCTGATGAACCCACGACTAAGCGCCGGCAAGGCGTACCCGGCAGCGATGACGGCGATGTCCGCCATGGGCAAGGCTGTCCACGACAGCGGGCTCGACGAGTCGCTGATCCAGCTGATCGACATCCGCGCCTCGCAGATCAACGGGTGCGGCTATTGAATAGACATGCACACGATCGATGCCCGTGAGGCAGGCGAGACGGAACACCGGATCTACCTCTTGAGCGCCTGGCGCGAGGCGCCGTACTACACCGACGCCGAACGCGCGGCGCTCGAATTGACCGAGGCGGTCACCAACATCTCCCAGCATGGCGTGCCGGACGACGTCTACGAGCGCGTGCGCCAGCACTACGACGAGGCACAGTTCGTCGCGCTGCTGATGGCGATCAACACGATCAACTGCTGGAACCGCCTCCAGATCTCCACCAACACCGGCGCCGGCCGCTACAAGCCGCACCTGCGGCGGTAGGGGGCGGTCGGGACGAGGGACGGGGGGCAATCTCGTAGGGGCGAACCTCGTGCTCGCCCTTGCCGGACGGCCAATCACGCCAAGTGACAGCCGATCCCTGCCCTCGCCCCGTCCCTCATCCCTTACAACGGAAACGCCTGGTCCGGCTCGTAGCCGTGGCGCTGGCGGATGTCGCCGGTGTTGACGACGAGGGCGCCGGAGGGGTCGCGGGTGATCGGCATGAGGTCCATCGGGCGCGGGGCGGGACCTTCGATGCGCACCCCGTGGCGGCCGTAGATTGAGGGGTGGCAGGGGCAGGGGAAGCGCCCCTCCCCCGTGCTCCACGGCACGGGGGCGCCGAGGCGCGGGCCGTCGCCCG
>DAOKZM010000417.1:0-3331 GCA_035325665.1 Thermomicrobiales bacterium
GCACGGTGGCGAAGCCCCGGAAGTATAGCCACCACGCCTCCACCTGTCAAGGACGGGTTAGGCGAAGTTGCCACGACCTCCGGCCCCTCGCTCCCGGCCGAAGCCGAGTATCGGGGGAACTGCAAGTATAGACCCCCATGACGGCCAGTCAAGAGGGTCTACGGCCCGGACGACGAGTTGACACGAAGCTGTAACGTCAGGCGCTCAGGCGCCGGATGATGGCGTCCGCCATGTCGGAGGTGCCGGCGGCCTTCGAGCGGTCGCGATCCGGCCGCAGGTCGTAGGTGACGTCCGTCGCCGAGGCGATAACGTCCGCGACTGCCCCTTCGACCGCCCTTGCGGCAGGAAGCTCGCCCAGATGCCGCAGCATCATCGCCCCGCTGAGGATCATCGCCGACGGGTTCGCCTCGTTCTTGCCGGCGTGGGTCGGCGCGCTGCCGTGGATTGGCTCGAAGATCGCCGCGCTCTCGCCGATGTTGGCGCTCGGCGCGACGCCTAGCCCACCGACCATGCCGGCCGTCAGGTCGCTGAGCACGTCTCCATACAGATTCGGCATGACCAGGACGTCGTAGTCCTCTGGCCGCTGCACGAGCTGCATGCACATGTTATCGACGATCCGGTCGTTGAACTCGATCTGCGGGTAGTCCTTCGCGACATCCTGCAACACGCGCGAGAACAGCCCGTCGCTGAACTTCATGATGTTGGCCTTGTGGACCGATGTCACCAGCTTGCGCTCGTTCTTGACCGCGTAGTCGAACGCGAACCGCACAATCCGCTCTGAGTTCTCCGGCGTGATCGATTTGATCGAGATTGCAGCGGACGCCGGGACCTTGCGGGGGCTGAGGCGATTGATCGTGTCGATCAGCTCCTTCGTGTCCGCCTGGCCGGTATCGAACTCGATGCCAGCGTAGAGGTCCTCCATGTTCTCGCGGACCACGACCAGGTCAATATTCGTGAATGCCGACCGCACGCCCTCGAAGGTGCGTGCAGGCCGTAGGTTCGCGTAGAGTTGCAGCGCGTGGCGCAGTGCGACGTTCACGCTACGGAAGCCGCCGCCGAGCGGCGTCGTCAGTGGGCCCTTCAGCGCGATGGAATTCTTGCGGATAGATTCGAGGACCGCGCCGGGAAGCACGTCGCCGGACTTCTCGAGCGCCGTAACGCCCGCCTCCTGTACGTCCCACTCGAAGGCGATACCCGTCGCCTCGAGGACGCGCCGCGTGGCGGTCGAAACCTCCGGTCCAATGCCGTCACCGGGGATCAGCGTTACCTGATACGCCATAGCCGTCGCCCCTCCTCGCGTTGCTCAGCCAGTCATCGATCGCGCGGTCGCGCGTCAATCCTCCCGGCCCTGTGGGCATTCTAGGCGCGGGCAAAAACGGGTGTCAAACTGGGGCGGCGCGCCTACAATGGGTCGCATGAGAACGTACGGGGCGCCACGATGAGCGAGCGGTCGTTTCGGCAGCGCTTCGGTGCGCTCGAGCGCAGCGTCGAGCCGCCGTCGCGATCTCGACCGGCAGACGAGGAGTGGCCCCTGCCTGCTGGCGCCCGCCTGCTTGACACCGAGGCCGGACCGTGTGTCGTGATCGAGCGTGTCGTCGGTGGGGAGCCGGTGTCCGCGGCGTTCGACCGCTTCGCCATGGCCGCGGTGGACGACGGCCGCTACCAGCAGCCGGAGCGGCTCGTCTTTCTGGACACCGAGACGACCGGGCTCTCCGGCGGCACGGGGAGCTACGTCTTCCTCGTCGGCATCGGCCGTTTCATCGGGCGGAGCTTCCTGCTTCGCCAGTTCTTCATGCGCCACCCCGGCGACGAGCGCCCCGTGCTGAGCGGCCTGGCTGAGTCTCTTCAGGATGTGGGCGGTCTGGTCACCTACAACGGTCGGTCGTTCGACGTGCCGTTGCTGGACACGCGCTACCGGATGCACGCTCAGTCGTTTCCGGCGCCCGCGACTCATATCGACCTGCTGTCGCCGGCGCGCGCGATCTGGAAGCATCGCCTGCCGAACTGCGCGCTCGGCACTATCGAGCGGATGGTGCTGGGCGTCACACGCGGCCTGGACGCGCCGGGATGGATGATCCCGCAGATGTATTTCGACTACCTGCGGACCCGGCAGGTCGGCGACCTCGCGCCCGTATTCGAGCACAACCGCTCCGACATACTCCCCCTCGCCCGGCTCACCGCCATTGTCCACGCCTACGAGACTGGCCGCGACCGTCCGGCGGATGCCATCGACCGGCTGGCGCTGGCGCTCCATCGCTGGCGGACACACGGATCATCCGTGGCACTCGACGATCTGAAGATCGGCTGGGGGGTGCTGACGGTCCCGGCGACGCTTCGGCTGCGCGCCCTCCGCGAAGTCTCGGTCGCGCTGAAGCGCCAGCGACGGCACGCCGAAGCACAGGATATCTGGCAGCAGGCGTTGTCCGACCCGAGCCGTGACATCCGGGTCTACGCCGCCGAGGAGCTGGCGAAGTATCTCGAGCATTGGGCGGGCGACCACGAGCTGGCGCTCGCGGTCGTGCGGCGCGGCGCCGACGGCGCCGCGCTGGCCGGCGACATCGAGGCCGCGGCTGCGTTCGAGCGGCGGCTGCGCCGGCTCGAGCAGAAGATCCGGCGTGGGCGGGGTGACCGCGCAGCCGATGAGGAGAAGACCCACTCACCATGACCGATTCCAGACGTTTCGACCCCGTCGTCCTCGTCGTCCTTGACGGATGGGGGCTGGCGCCACCGGGGCCCGGTAACGCCATCGCTCAGGCGGACACGCCTGTCTTCGACCGGCTTTGGGCAGACTATCCCCACACGACGCTTCGGACGTCGGGTCGCGACGTCGGGCTGCCGGATAGACAGATGGGCAACTCCGAGGTCGGACACCTCAACCTCGGGGCCGGGTTCATCGTCTATCAGTCGATAACCCGGATCGATCTGGCGATCGAGGACGGCTCCTTCTTCGCGAACTCCGCCCTAGTCCAGGCGGCGGAGCGTGCTCGCGACACCGGCCGGACGCTCCATCTCGTCGGTCTCGTCTCGGACGGCGGCGTCCATTCGCACATCCGCCACCTCGACGCGTTGCTGAAGCTAGCTGTCGTGCACAGCGCCGCGCGGGTTGCCATCCACGCGATCCTCGACGGGCGCGATACCTCGCCGACCGGCGGGGTCGACTACCTGCGGCAGGCGCAGGGGATGATCGCCGCCCACGGCGTTGGCCGGATCGTCTCGGTCATCGGCCGCTATTACGCGATGGACCGCGACCGGCGCTGGGAGCGAACGCGCAAAGCCTACGACCTGATGGTCCACGGCGCCGGTAGCGTCGCGGTCGACCCCGTCGCGGCGG
>DAOKZM010000418.1:0-3326 GCA_035325665.1 Thermomicrobiales bacterium
GGGGTTGGCGGGATCGGCGTGCTGGCCGGCTCCGGCGTCGCGGTCGGCGGGGGCGGCGTGCTCGTCGGCTCGGCGGCCTCGGTCGGCGCGGCCGCGGCGACGGCGATGTCGGGTGGCGCGGTCGCATCCTCCTCGGTTGCCGACTCGCAGGGCGCCAGCAGGGCGATCAGCAGCAGCGGCAGCACGATACGCAGGCGCTTCATGGGGTTCCTCCATCCACTCAGGCGGCTCTGCACCCACCGTAGCGCCCGAGCGGGAAGACGTGACTTCCCGTCACTGGCCGATCCGCGGCGCGGTTGCCCGTAGTCCGCCGATAGCGGACAATCAGAAGCGGACGCCCCGCACGACCGCGCAGCGATGCACCCAGCACGAACAAAGGAGACCGGCATGGCACAGGAGATGGCACACGCCTCGGAGATCACCGACATTAGCCAGCTGCTCGGTGATGAGCGCCCGCTCTCGCCGGAGCAGCTCGCGGTACTCGACGCGATCCAGAAGCGCGTCCTCTGGCTCTCGACCCGGATCGTCCACCACGCCAACCACGTCCGCCCCAACGCCGACGGCCTCAAGGTCGGCGGGCACCAGGCCTCCTCCGCCTCGGTCGTCTCGATCCTGACCGCGCTGTACTTCCATTCGCTCAAGCAGGGCGACCGCGTCGCGATCAAGCCGCACGCTTCCCCCGCCTACCACGCCATCCAGTACCTCCTCGGCCAGCTCGACCCGGGCTATCTGACGACGCTGCGTGAGTACAAGGGGCTGCAGTCGTACCCCAGCCGGACCAAGGACCCGGATCCGGTCGACTTCTCGACCGGCTCGGTCGGCCTCGGCGCGGTCGCCCCGCTCTTCGCCGCGCTGGCGCACCGTTACGCCCGCGAGCACTTCGGCGAGGTGACCTCCAACCGCTTCGTCGCCCTGATCGGCGACGCCGAGCTGGACGAGGGCAACATCTGGGAGGCGCTGATCGAGGAGTCGCTGGCCTGGGTCGGCAACGTGCTGTGGATCGTCGACCTCAACCGTCAGTCGCTCGACCGCGTCATCCCCGGCATCCGCGCCACCCGGCTGAAGCACCTGTTCGCTAACGCCGGCTGGCGGGTGATCGAGACGAAGTACGGCCACCGGCTGCGCGAGGCGTTCGCCCGCCCTGGCGGCGAGGCGCTGCGCCAGGCGATCGACGACATGGACAACGAGGAGTACCAGACCCTCATCCGGCTGCCGGGGGAGGCGCTGCGCCCGCGGCTGATCCGCCGCGACGGGGTGGACAATGCCGACATCGCCCGCGTCATCAAGGACGTGCCGGACGCCGAGCTGCCCGGCCTGCTGGCCAACCTCGGCGGCCACGACCTCGGCGACCTCGTCGGCGCGATCGAGGAGGCGCTGGCGCCGGGCGACCGGCCGACCGTGCTGTTCGCCTATACGATCAAAGGCTGGGGCCTGCCGTTCGCTGGCGACGCCCTCAACCACTCGGCGCTCCTCAACCCGAACCAGCTCGAGCCGCTGCGCGAGGCGCTCGGCGCGCCGGCCGGCGACGAGTGGGCGGGCTTCGACCCTGCCTCGCCGGAGGGCCAGCTCTGCGCGGCGTCGTGGGAGCGGCTGTACGCTGGCGACGTCGTGCCGACGCCGCCGGTGCGCGCCGAGCAGATCCCGGAGCACGTCGGCCACAACCGGACGAAGGAGACCTCGACCCAGGAGGCGCTCGGCCGGCTCTTGACCCAGCTCGCCGACATCCCGGAGGTCGGCAAGCGCATCGTCACCGCCGCGCCGGACGTCGCCGTCTCGACCAACCTCGGCGGCTGGATCAACAAGCTCGGCGTCTTCGCCTCGCGCGAGGTGCCGGTCTACGACGAGAGGCCGAAGCTCCTGCGCTGGGAGCCGAAGCCGAGCGGCCAGCACATCGAGCTGGGCATCTCCGAGATGAACCTGTTCATGTGGCTGGCGACGTTCGGGTTGTCGCACGAGCTGAGCGGCCAGCTCCTCTTCCCGATCGGCACCGTCTACGATCCGTTCGTCTGCCGCGGGCTGGACGCCTTCATCTACGGCGCCTACAGCGCCTCGAAGTTCATCGTCGCCGGGACGCCATCGGGTATCTCGCTGGCCCCCGAGGGCGGCGCGCACCAGTCGACGATCACGCCGTCGATCGGCATGGAGCTGCCGGGCGTCGTCTACTACGAGCCGACCTTCGCCCAGGATCTAGAGTGGATCCTGCTCGAGGGGTTGCGCCAGATCTGCGACCGCGAGGACGGCATCTCGACCTACCTGCGCCTCTCGACCGCGCCGGTCGACCAGACGCTGCTCCAGCCGGCGCTCGAGCGCTTCGGGCAGGACGAGCTGCGCCGCCAGGTGCTGGCCGGCGGGGACCGCCTCGTCGAGGCGGCCCACGCCGCGCCGCAGGCCGACCCGAGCGACGCGATCCAGATCGTCACCGCCGGGGTAATGCTGCCGGAGGCGATCGCCGCCGCGCGGCTGCTCCACGAGGAGGGGGTGGCGGCCAACGTCATCACCCTGACCTCGCCGCAGAAGGTGTTCGATGGCTGGCAGCAGCGCCAGCGGCGGACGATGGCCAACGGCGGCGCCAGCGAGCCGATCCACTTCGACACCCTGATCCCGCCGGCCGAGCGCCGCGCGCCGATCGTCACCGTGCTCGACGGCGCGTCGCACGCGCTCTCCTGGCTCGGCAGCGTCTACGGCGCGCGCTCGATCGCCCTCGGCGCCGACGACTTCGGCCAGTCCGGCTCGCGCCCCGACCTCTACCGCCACTACGGCATCGACGCCGAGCACATCGCCTCGGCCGCGTTCGCGATGCTGGACGGGCAGGAGGGGTAGCGAATTACCTCACAGGAGAGGAGCGCTCCGACATGACTGTCAGCGAGATCGACCTGCTGCTCCAATCCCGCGACGCTTCGTGGTGCTACGAGCGATGGGAGCGGCTGCCGGACGATGGCAACCGGTACGAAGTGATCGACGGGGTGCTGTACATGACGACCGCGCCGGGATTCGGACACCAACGAGCGATCGTCCGTCTGGTCCGGTACGTCGGCCTCCCGCTGGAGGAACGCGGCGTCGCATTGGTGACGTTCGCTCCGATCGGCGTCATCATGCCCGGCGCCGACCCGGTCCAGCCCGACTTCCTGCTGATCCGCCGCGAGCGCGCGTCGATCGTCGCCGAGGACGGCCGCATCCGCGGCGTGCCCGACCTGATCGCCGAGGTCCTCTCGCCGAGCAACCCGGAGATGGACACCGTCATCAAGCGCGCCGCCTACGCCCGCGCCGGAGTCCCCGAGTACTGGATCGTCCGCCCCGGCCAGCGCGACGTTCTCGTCCGCACCGGC
>DAOKZM010000419.1:0-3320 GCA_035325665.1 Thermomicrobiales bacterium
CGGTCGGGTCGGCGCGCGCGGTCGTGACCGCGCCCGATGGCTCGACATCGCCGCAGCCAGCGACGACGAGCGCGAGCAGCGACAGCGCGGCGAGCAAGCGGCGGCTCAATGCTCGAACTCCTTCTTCGGCAGCAGCCGCGCCAGCCAGGCCGGCAGCCACCAGTTGAGGTCGCCGAGGAGCCGCATCGTCGCCGGCACCAGCAACGCGCGGACGATCGTCGCGTCGAGCAGCACGGCGAGCGCGATGCCGAGGCCGAGGGCCTTGACCAGCACGATCTCGGCCGAGACGAACGAGAGCGTCACGACGACGACGATCAGCGCCGCGCCGGTGATGATCCGGCCGCTGCGCTGGAGGCCGACCGCGACGCTGGCGGTATTGTCGTGCGTCTCCAGATACGCCTCGCGGACGCGCGACAGCAGGAAGACCTCGTAATCCATCGACAGCCCGAAGAGCAGACAGAACATCAGGATCGGCAGCGACGCCTCGACGAAGCCGAGCGGCTCGAAGTCGAGAACGTTCGAGAAGTGCCCTTCCTGGAAGATGAACACGAGCGCGCCATACGAGGCGACGATCGACAGCGCGTTCATCAGGATCGCCTTGAGCGGCAGGACGACCGAGCGGAACAGGAACAGCAGCACGAGGTAGGTGGACAGCACGACGACCGCCGCGACGCGCGGGAACTCGGCATACATCTCGTCCACCACGTCGACGACCTCGGCCGTCCCGCCGTCCACCAGTATCTCCAAGTCGCCGCCAACCGGCCAGGCGCGGATGTCGTGCAGCAGCGCCTTGTTGGCGTCGTCGGTCGGCAGGCCACGGGTGTAGAGCAGGACGACCGTCGCGTCCGGTCCGGAAAGCTTGTCGCGCGCGGCCGACATGAACGGGTCGCTGGTCTGGTCGGTGTTGTAGAGCAGGTCGTACTGGGCGAGGCTGAGGCGCGGGTCGAGCGTCACGAGGCTGTCGATGCGGGTGACCCGCTCGTCAGCGGCGAAGTGGCGGGTGAACTCCCAGAGCGCGGTCAGGTTCGATGGCGAGGTGAGGTCGCCGGGCGAGCGCAGCGCGACGACGATCGGCGAGATCTCGCCATCGCCGAACTCGCGACGCAGCGCCTCGAACCCCTGCCGCGACTCGACCCGCAGGGGCAGGATCGTCGCGTCCGGCGAGGAGAGCTCGACGTTCGCGAAGGGCAGGCCAAGCGTGACCAGGAAGACGATCACCGGCACGAAGACGCGCCACGGGTGCCGCATGACCCAGCCGGCGAGGACGGTCCAGAACGTCCCGCCATGATGGTTGCCACGATGAACGAGGCGCAGCCTGTCGATGTGTGGTCCGACGAAGCCCAGGACGGCCGGCAGCAGCGTCAACGCCCCGAGGACGGCGACGGCGACGACGAGCGCGCCAGCCACCCCGACCGAGCGCAGGAACATGAAGTCGAACAGCGCAAGCCCCGCGAGCCCGATCAGCACCGTCAACCCTGAGAAGAACACTGCCCGCCCGGCCGTGCCGGCCGTCACGGCGATCGCCTCGACGAGCGGGCGATGGGTCATCTCCTCGCGGAAGCGGCTGGTCATGAACAGCGAGTAGTCGATCGCCAGGCCGAGGCCGAGCATCGTCGTCAGGTTCAGGACGAAGATCGACATGTCGATGACATGCGCGATGAGCCAGAGCAGCCCGATGACGGCCGCGACACTGAGCGCGCCGACCGCCAGTGGCACGGCTGCGCCGACGACCGAGCCGAAGACGATGACGAGCGCGACGAGCGCGAACGGAATCGCAATCAGCTCGGCCCGGCGCAGGTCCTGTTCCGAGATCCGCTCGACGTCCTCGTAGAACGCCGGGGCGCCGGCCAGTGTCACCGAGATATCCGGCGGCTCGACGATCCCCGCGCGGATGGCCGGCATCAGCCGCTGAGACTGCTCCGGCGAGAGCGAGAGCTGGACCAGCGAGTAGGCGGTATAGCCGTCGCGCGAGATCTGTGCCGGGTTGCCCTGGAACGCGGTGATGCCGGTTACCTCAGGCAGCCGCATCACACCGGCCAGGGCACTGTCGGCGGCCGCGGCGTAGCGCGGATCAAACGCGGTCAGGTCGTCGGACTGGAAGATGACGACGAGTGTCGACGGGGCAAAGCTCGGGATCTCCTCCTCAAGCAGCTGGCGGGCGCGGGCAGCCTCGATCGTCGGGTTGCTGAACCCGCCGACCTTGAGCACCTCGGTCATCCGGGGGAGGATCGGAATCGCTAGCAGAAACGCGAAGGCCCAGACGAGGACGACCAGTCGGCGATGACAGTAAGCCCAACGGCCGATTCGATAGAACATCTTCTCCGCTTACGATGCGGCCCCCCGCCGCGCTCTCCCACCCACGCTGATTGTGGCCGTTCGCAGCGTCCGCCGCCAGCGGCTGATAACTCGCGCACCGCGCCAGCCGGCAATCTGACACGAGACTGTTGCGTTTCCGCGGCCATTCGTGCACGTCCGCAACGGCTTCTCCGCTATCGTCAATCGTAATGAACGAAAACCGTGACGCGAGGAGGAGACGTTCTATGGACCAACAGATCGCGCTTGGGAGTGCTGTCGTCGGCAGCGACGGCAGGCCGGTCGGCAAGGTGACACGCGTCGTGCTGTCGCCGGACGACCGGGAGTTGCTGGAGATCATCGTCCGCGCCGGCCATCTCTTGCACGCCGACCGGATCGTCGAGATGTTCCAGATCGAGCGGGTCGAGGATGGCGTCGTCCACCTCGCGCTTCGCGCTGACGAGGTCTCGCGCCTGCCCAGGCTGATCTACCACGAGTATGTCGTCCCGGCGCCACGCGAATCGCGCACCGGCCCGTACCCGATCTCCGGCAGTGTTGCCGGCGGGCTAACGACGCCGGGCGTCTGGGGCTCGAACTACAGCGGCGAGGGCTTCCACACAGTCAACCGCTCCTTCTTCGAGTCGGCGCCGATCGACAGCGCTGCCGTCGAGCTGCGCTCAAACCTGCCGGCCGATAGCGTCGCCCTCGGCCGCGGCGCCGACATTCTGGACCGCGACGGGCACGCCGTCGGCGTCCTCCACGAGGTCGTCTACGATGAGCACGGCGATATCGTTCGTATCATCGCCGTGGCGGGGATATTCCGTCACGACCGGATCGAGATCCCGGTCGATGCGATCGAGGCGATCACCGATGGTCGGATCACGCTCCGCGTCGCGGCGGCCGAGTTCGACCTCGCGCCGGTCTAACCTGACGTCACACCATGGGGGTAGGGGCGGAGCGCGGCGGGTAGATGCCCGCCGCGCTTTACTCCTCACGCAGCGTGCCGCGATCGGTTACGCTACGGTCCG
>DAOKZM010000420.1:0-1437 GCA_035325665.1 Thermomicrobiales bacterium
GCCAGGACATCGCGCTCGCCTTCCAGGACCTCGATCTGGCGGGCGAGCTCGCGGATGCGCTCCTCACGGGCCGCGACCTCCACGGCCCAGGCCTGCTCGACCGCGCCGTGGATCGACTGCAGGTCGGCGAGGTAGCGCGCGCCGACCGTCTCGATTAGCTCCTCCAGCGGCGCGGTATCGGCCGTCGTCGCCGGGTTCGCCGGCTCGGTCGCCGCCGTGGCAGCGGCGGCCGCGCCGGCCAGCCGGTGCAGGAAACGCTGGGCGTGCTCCCCCGCGGCGGCCACCGCCGGCCGGACGCGGTCGCGTTGGGACGTTCCGCCGAAGGCCACCGCCAGCGCGCTGGCCGAGAGCGCCAGGCTCAGAAAGGCCCAGTGGTCGATGGCGGCCGGGGCGGCGAGGCTGGCCGCCACGGGCGCGACGGTCGGGGCAGTCGCGTCGCTCGCCCGGGTGTCGCCGCCGGTCAGGATCGTGATCGCCACGACCGCGACGGCGCACAGGGCGCAGAACAGTTGTCGCATGGTGTCGTCCCTCCAACCGTGCCGGGCGGCGTTCGCCGGGCACGGACAGGCTGAAGTCGTCCGTCCTCAGGAGCGGACGAGATCAGCCGGGAGGGACGGGGACGCCCAGGTAGGCACTGGAGGGGATGGCCAGCGGCCAGTCGCGACGCAGAGCATGCCCAAGGACGAGCAACGCGGCTAGCGCGATGGCAAGAATCGCTCCTGCCGTCGAACCGCCGCCGGCCGACGAAGCGCCCGACGAGCCGACTGCGGTCGTTGCCAGCGCGAGCGGGGCGACCGGCGGAGCGGGCGCGGCCAGCTCGTCGGGCGCCGCCGTCGTGACCAGACGCGGTATCAGCATCGTGGGCTGGGAATTAGCCGTGCCGCCCAGAGGCGCCACCATCGCGGGGATGACGTCGGCAGGAGCCGAAGCGTGTCGCACCGGGGCAGCTGCCGGAGCCAGCGGCGCGACCGACGGATCCGGCGTAATCGCGTCATTGACCTCGTCCGCGACGACCACCGGCCGCGGACTCGGCGGGAGGACGATGATGGGGCGGTCGTGTGGTGGCAAGACGGCAGTATCATCGACCGGATCAACCGGCACTCCGGGGATCGCGACGGGGTTGTTGACCACCTCAACCGGCGCGACCGGGGCCACGATCGGGTCGCTCCCGTTGACCGGCGCCTCGGGGGTAACCGGCGCTTCGGGGGTCGTTGTAACCGGACGTTCCGCCGGCTTCTCAGTCACCGGCGGGGCGGCGAGTACCGGGTCGAGGACCGGCGCCAGGACGCCGTCGTCGACCGGGACGACGGCCTCGATCAGGTCGCCGATCGGCTTGGTCGAGGGCTGCAACGGCTCCAGGACATCTGTGACTGGCGCGGTGACGGGCGCGATGACATCGACGACCGGGGCCGTCTGCTCAACCACCGGCGCCAGCGC
>DAOKZM010000420.1:1506-3290 GCA_035325665.1 Thermomicrobiales bacterium
GTCTCCTCCAGCGGCGCGGTGACCTGGCCTACGACCTCGGTCACCGGCGTAACGACTTGCTCGGTCACCGGCGCCAGCGCCTCGTTGACCGGCGCGCTGACCGCCTCGACCACGGGCGCGACCGGCACGACGACCCCGGCGACGGTCTCACCGACGGGATCGACGACCGGCGCGAGCGGCGTCGTCACTACCTCCACCGTTTCGCCAGCCGGCTCGGCGGCCGTCTCGACGACGGGAGCCAGCGGCGTGGTAACGCCAGCGACGACATCGCCAACCGGCTCGGTCACCTCACTGACGACCGGCGCGACCGGCGCGACGTCGGCCTGGACGACCGGCTCGTCGCTCGCCGCTGGATCGACCGTGACACCGATCCCGCCAACCTCGACCGAAACACCACCTTGCTCGCCGCCGACTGCAACCCCAACGCCCGGCAGTTGCAGCACGTCGGCCGCGCTGGCGACGGAGGGCTTCAGCCACAGCGCCAGCGCCAGCACAGCGATCGTCGCGATGAGCGTCTTCAGGTACGGTCGCATCTCGGCTCGATCCCTCGTCGAGAGGCGGGTGCATCAGAGTCTGCCGGTTGCTGGCTGGCGATTTGCAATGTCTGTACCAACGTCTGCACCACGACACGCATCGGCCCGCGCCGGCTTTCTCTATCCTGCTAGTGCATGAAAGCGCATGGTGGGGACATCGTCAACCCGAGCCGAGACACGGTCGCGTATAGTGCCCAGAACGAACGAGTGAGGGAGGGACGATGGCTGAGACGGGATTCGTCATCAACGCGCTGACCGAGCGACCCGACCCGGCCGCGCTGGCGCCGCTTCGCGAGCTGCCGACGGCGCTGCTCAGCGACAGCCTCGGCCGGCTGGCCGGCGCGGTCGGCATCCGCCCGTTCCACCGACTCGGCCGGCGGATGGTCGGGCCGGCCTTCACCGTCCGCACCCGGGCCGGCGACAACCTGATGATCCATAAGGCGCTCGACATGGCCGCGCCAGGCGACATCATCATCGTCGATGGCGGCGGCGAGCTGGCCCACGCGCTGGTCGGCGAGCTGATGCAGGCCCACGCCGTCACCCGCAAGCTCGGCGGACTGGTGATCGACGGCGCGATCCGCGACGTCGCCGCGATCGCTGCTTCCGACTTTCCCTGCTTCGCCCGCGGCGTCATCCACCGCGGGCCGTACAAGGACGGCCCCGGCCAGATCAACGTCCCGGTCACGATCGGCGGGATGGTCGTCAACCCCGGCGACATCGTCGTCGGCGACGAGGACGGCGTCCTCGCATTCGCCCCGGCCCTGCTCGACGACCTGATCGCCGCCGCGACCGCCAAGGCCGCCCAGGAGCAGGCCCAGATGGAGGCCACGCTGGCCGGCACACTCGACCGCTCCTGGATCGATGCGACGCTCAGAGCGAAAGGGATGAGGGATGAGGGATGAGGGACGTGGGAATTGTAGGGGCGAACCTTGTGTTCGCCATCGTCGCGGGACACGACTGATGGACGAGAGGGGGCGCTGATGGCTGAGCGGCCGCAGGACCGGCTGGAGTTCGGGATCGTCACCGGGCAGCATCGCCGGCCGCTGAGCATGATCGAGGAGCACTGGCGCTTCGCCGAGGAGACCGGCTGGGACTCGGCCTGGCTCTTCGACCACTTCTTCTCGCTCGGCGAGGACGATACCGACATCTGCCTGGAGGGCTGGACGCTGCTGGCGGCGATGGCGGTCAAGTCCGAGCGCGTCAGGCTCGGGCTGATGGTGACGGGCAACACGCACCGCAACCCGGCCATCA
>DAOKZM010000421.1:0-723 GCA_035325665.1 Thermomicrobiales bacterium
ACGCGCTCGACTGCCCGACCTGCGACAAGTCCGGCGAGTGCTACCTGCAGGACAATACCTATCTTCATAACGTCAACGACAACCCGTACCGGCGGCCCAAGATCGCCCAGCCGTATCGCCACCTTCGCGAGACGATCGACTACAAGTGGGACCGCTGCATCATCTGTGCCCGCTGCACGCGGGTCTGCGACGAGATGATCGGTGTCACCGCGATCACGATCGCCGGCCGCGGTCTAGAGGCCGAGGTCACGACATCCTACGGCTCCGACCTCCGCGAGACCGCCTGCACCAACTGCGGCATGTGCATCGCCGTCTGCCCGGTCGGCGCGTTGACCGACCGCCACTTCGGGCACCACCCGTGGGAGCTCGACGCGGTCGAGACGGTCTGCGGCTTCTGCGACGTCGGCTGCACGCTGAACGTCGAGCACAACCGTGGCCTCGTCCGCCGGGTGACGCACCTGTGGAATCGCGGTGTGAACGAGGGCTACACCTGCGAGCGCGGGAAGTGGGGCCACGAGCACGTCCAGGATCCGATGCGGTTGCGCTACCCGCTGATCCGCGAGACCGATGGGTTCATCGAGGTCGAGCTCGACGAAGCGCTGGACGTAGCCGCCGAGAAACTCAAGCACTTCCAGGGTTCGTCGTTCGCGGCGCTCGTCTCGCCGGATAACACCAACGAAGAGAACTACACGCTCCAGCAATTAAGCCGCGCCGTTATGGGCT
>DAOKZM010000421.1:774-3281 GCA_035325665.1 Thermomicrobiales bacterium
CCTGATGACGCGCAGTCAGGCGGCGGTCGAGCAGGCGCTGGTGGACTCCTTCGGCATCGCGGCATCGCCGGCCGGCATGCAGGAGATGCGTACCGATTCCAACATGGTGCTCGTTGTCGGGCCGGACATCGGCGTCACCGAGCCGATCGCGTCGTACTGGCTGTTCTGGGCGCTGCGCTACCGCGAGGTCAAGATGGTCGTCGTCCGGCCGGAGCACTCCTACATGTGCGACCGCTCCGACCACTGGATTCCGGCGCCGGCCGGCGCCGAGGCGGATGTCCTGAACGCGATGGCCAAGATCATCATCGCCGAGGGCCTCGTCGCGCCGGGAGCCGATGTCGACGCGCTGCGGCGGGTCGTCGAGGGCGTCGACGTCGACAAAGTCGCCGCAGCGGCTGGCGTCTCGGTCGACTTCCTGCGCACGTGCGCCGTCCTCTACGCCACCGGTGGCGCCGGCAAGCAGGAGGGTCGCACCGACTATCCGGCCAGCACGATCTGGCACACGGCGGCCAGCCGCGACTCCGGCGATGCCGGCGCGATCGCGACCGCGGCACACAACCTTGCCATCCTGACCGGCAACGTTGGCCGCCCGGGCGGTGGCGTGCTGGCCGGCCGCCGCAATGCCAACATGCAGGGCTCGTTCGACGTCGGCTGCCACCCGGCCATCCTACCGGGCGGCGGGCTGGTCAGCGACGCGACGTCGCGCGCGGCGCTCGCCGACCTCTGGCGTGATCGCTGGGCCGCGTCGGTGGCGCCCGAGAACGGCTTCGCCCCGGTCCGCGATCTGCCGTCCGAGCCGGGCGTCGGCGTCGCCGACCTCGCCGCGGCGATCAAGTCCGGCCAGGTCCGCGCGATGTATATCTCGGCCCAATCACACAAGTGGAACAAGCCGCTCGACGGCGAGCTACTCGAGGCGCTCGACCAGCTCGAGCTTCTGATCGTCGAGGACTGCTTCGACAGCGAGCTGACCCAGCGGGCGCACATCGTCCTGCCAGCGGCGATGTTCCTCGAAAAGGATGGGTCCTTCACCAACCTCGACCGTACCGTCCAGAGACTCCGATTCGCCGTGTCGGCGCCCGGCGACTCCCACCCGACGACGTACTATGTCGCCGAGATCGCCCAGCGGCTGGGCTACCAGTTCGGCTATCTGAACACGGCCGCAATCATGGACGAAATCGCAGCGATCCTACCGGAGTACGCGGGCATCTCGTTCCCCCGACTGGAACGTAACGGGATGCAGTGGCCAGTGTCGAGCTTCGGCGCCGTCGGCACCGTCCGTCTGTCGGTCGGCCAGGGCCTCGTCGCCGACGGCATCCGGATCGTCGCCGACTAGGCGCAACCGCAACGGGCAGAAAGGTGGCCTGAGCGCATGTTCGACGAGTTCAAGGGCTTCGCGGTCACGCTGAAGCGACTGACGCGCAAGCCGGTCACGTTTGAGTACCCTGACGAGAAGAGGCCGATGCCGCCGCGCTTCCGCGGGCTGCCGTCGCTTCGCGCCGATCCCGAGACCGGCGAGGCGCTTTGCGTCGCTTGCGGGCTGTGCGCTCGCATCTGCCCGACAGCGTGCCTGGAGATGCACGTCGTCCCCTCCGAGGAGGGTGATCGGGAGCTCGGAGAGTTCATCCTGCGCTCGGGCCGCTGCCTGTTCTGCGGCTTCTGCGCCCAAGTCTGCCCGGTCGACGCCATCACGATGAGCGGCGCCTACGAGCGCTCGGTGATGGACCGCGACGGGCTGATCTACACCAAGACTGAGCTCGCCGCGTTCGGCGCCCAGAATGAGACCTGGTGGGGAGCGGACACCCCCACGTTCTCAAAGAACTGACACATCACTCAACGAGGATGGACCGAGGGCGCGCGGGATATTCCCGACGCGCCCTCGATGGCATGTAGACTGGCGACGCAGGAGAGAGGAGCGCCGAGATGGCGAAAGACTATCGGTACTACTGCGCTGGCGAGTGGCGATCGAGTGACCGCGCGCTCGAGATTCGCAATCCGTGGAACGACGAGCTAGTCGGAGTCACGTCGTTTGCGTCGGACGACGACCTGGAGCACGCAATCCGTGCCGCCGAGGACGCCTTCGAGCCGCTGCGCGTGCTGCCGCTCTACGAGCGGGCTGCCGCGCTGGACAAGCTGGCGGACCTGCTCGAGGAGCGCGGCGAGGAGGTCGCCATCTTGATCGCTCAGGAGGCAGCCAAGCCGCTGCGCGACGCTCGCGTCGAGGTGATGCGTGGCGTGTTCACCATCCGGATCGCCGCCGAGGAGGCCAAGCGGATCGGCGGCGAGATGATCCCGTTGGACCTGCTGCCGTCGGCGAAGGGGCGTTTCGGCATCACGAAGAAGGCGCCGATCGGCCCGATCGCGGCAATCTCGCCGTTCAATTTCCCGCTGAATCTGGCCCTGCATAAGGTCGCCCCAGCGATCGCGTCCGGCAACACGGTGATCCTCAAGCCACCGACGCACGACCCGCTGACGATGCTCACCTTCGCCGAAATGGTCGACGAGGTCGG
>DAOKZM010000422.1:0-3280 GCA_035325665.1 Thermomicrobiales bacterium
CACGCCGCTCGCGGCACGACCGCCAAGCCTAGCACGTTGGATGGTGTAGAGGGGTCAGGCGCGGAGGCGCAGGGCGCGGATCAGCCGCTCGGCCGACGCCAGCTGCAAGGTCAGGTCGGGCATCTTGGCCTCGGCCGAGTATGGGGAGTAGAACACGTAGGTGAACGGCCCGCGCGGGTCTGACCGCACTTCGACAGCGTAGACCGCCGACAGGTTGACCGCGGCGTGGTCGGTCGGCGCCCAGTCCGGCCGGTAGCCGTCATTCTGGTAGCTCTGGTTCACGAACCGGATGTGGTCGTCGTTGACCTGGCGTAGCCACTACGCCATCGATCCGCTGCTCCGATCGCCGGAAGCGTCGCGCGCATGGGCACGTTTGCCGCACGACGAAGCACGTTGTATGCCCCGGCTCAGCCGTCAGGGCCGGTCACCCTGCAGCGACTCGGCCCGGTCGACGACTCTGGCCATCGCGACCATCGCGACCAGCAGCGCGACGACGACCAGCAGCGCCCAGCGCAGCGTGATCAGGCCGGCAACCAGCCCGATCAGCGGCGGACCGGCTATGAAGCCGAGGTAGCCGATCGTCGTCGCCGCCGCGATCGCCGTCCCCGGCGCGACCCCGCGCGAGCGCCCGGCGGTACTGTAGACGATCGGCGCGATCGTCGCCACCCCGGCCCCGACCAGCGCGAAGCCCGCCAGCGCGGCCGGCGTCCGGTGGACGATCACGGTCAGGAGCAGCCCGGCCGCGGCGATCAGCCCGCCGACCTGCACCAGCCGCGCGCCGCCGAGCGCCTCGGTCGCCCGGTCGCCAGCCAGCCGTCCAAGCGTCATCGTCACCGAGAAGATGGCGTAGCCTGTCGCCGCCAGCCCGGCCCCAGCGCCGATATCGCGCAAATAGACTGCCGACCAGTCCGCCATCGCGCCCTCGGCCAGCATCGCGCAGAAGGCGATCAGCCCAAGCACGACGACAGGGCGCGGCGCCCGCAGCGACAGGTGGTGCTCGTCGTCATTCGCGCGCTCGGCCGTGGCCGGTAGCAGCAGGCGCGCGGTTGCCAGCGTCGCAACCACTCCGACCAGCCCGACCCCTAGCAGGTGTGGCCCGACGCCGATTCCCTGCCCGGCCATCAGTCCGCCGAAGAGCGCCCCGGCGATTCCGCCGATGCTGAACCAGGCGTGGAACGACGACATGATTGGCCGGCCGTAGCCGCGCTCGACCACCACCCCCTGCGCGTTCATGCCGATATCCATCGCGCCGTTGCCGACGCCAAAGAGGAACAGCGTCACGGCGAGGGCCAGGGCCGAACCGGCGAATCCCAGCAGCGACACACCGAGGCAGTCGATGAGCGCCCCGGCCACAGCGACGCGCCGGCTGCCGAAGCGGGCGACGAGCGCGCCGGCCACCGGCATCGTCACGATCGCGCCGGCCGGCATGCCCAGCAGCACCAACCCGAGTGTCGCGTTCGACAGGCCGAGCGCGCCCTGGACCGCCGGGATGCGCACGAACCAGTTGGCCCCGGCTACCCCGTTGACGAGAAAGAGGGCCAGGACCGCGGCGCGGGCTGCGGCGAGGCGCCTCGCCGTCAGGTGAGCGCCTTACGCGCCGCCAGTGCATCGCGGATGGTCCGCTTCAGCGGCAGCGCCCCCTTCAGCGTCCGGAACATCGCCTTCTGCTTGTCGCCCTTCGGCACGCTATCGACCCGCAGGTAGGCGCGCAGCATCTGCGAGACCGCCTCAGGTAGGTCGCGCAAGAGGTACGGCCGGTCGTGAGCGAATGTCGTCACGTCCTTGACCTTGTAGAGGTCCTTCATGATGAACGTGTCGTCCAGCAGCTCACGGTACCAGGAGAGGGTCGCCGCCGAGAAGTCGCCGCGCTCCTTGGCGCGGATGACCGTCTCGCCGGCCAGCTTGCCGGAGATCATCGCGAAGTTCGATCCCTCGCGGTTCATCGCGTTGACCATCATCGCCGCGTCGCCGCAGACCAGCGCCCCGTCGATGTAGAGCGTCGGCAGCGAGTACCAGCCCCCCTCGGGGATCAGGTGCGCCGAGTACTCGACCAGCTCGCCCCCGGCCAGCAGCGGCGCGATCGACGGGTGCGCCTTGAACGTGTTGAGCATGTCGCTGACGTTCAGCCCGCTCTCGATCAGGTCGGACAGCAGCGCGCCGGTCCCGATCGAGAGCGTGTCCTTGTTCGTATAGATGAACCCGTAGCCGAGGAGGTACGATGTCGAGGCGCCGAAGATCTCCATCGCCACCCCGCGCCCGTCGGTGACGTTGAACCGGTCGTCGATCGTCTTCTCGTCGAGCCGGATCAGCTCCTTGGCGACCAGTGCCTGCTCGTGCGGCTGCCATTCGTGGTGCATCCCTGCCTTGGCCGCCAGCAGCGAGTTGGCCCCATCGGCGATAACGACGACGTCCGCCTCCAGCTCGCCCTCCTCGCCAGCCGTCTGGACGCCGACGACCCGGCCATCGCGCCAGAGCAGGTCGGTGACGACCATCTCGGGGATGATGAACACCCCCTCGGCCTCGGCCTGCTCGGCGAACCAACGATCCCAGTCCGCCCGCATCACTGAGAACGAGTTATAGGGCGCGTCGGCGAATGCCTGGGTCCGGTAGGTGAGGCCGACGTGGGAGTCTTCGGTCAGCAGCATGTAGCGCTGCTCGATGATCGGTCGCTCCAGCGGCGCCTGCTCCCAGAATTCCGGCACGATCTCGGCGGTCGGTTGCGAGTAGAGGATGCCGCCCATGACGTTCTTCGCCCCGGCGAACGAGCCGCGCTCCAGCAGGACGACCTCCAGCCCGGCCCGCGCCATCGTCAACGCCGCTGACACCCCGGCCGGCCCCGCGCCGACGACGATCGCGTCGAATCGTTCCTCTTCCACCCTGGCTCCCGTCTCCGCTCCTACCGCGCAATCGCTCGCGCCCTGTTGCTCGTCAGCATCCGCTGCCTCTGTCGTCCCGCATCGCGTGTCAGCCCGAACCTCTCGGGGCGGCAGCACACCCTTTGTCCTGTCATTCTGAGCGCAGCGAAGAATGACAGAAGACGAGGCCGGCCGCCGGTGACTCAGCGATTGCGGTTACCTTCTGAACGACGCGCAGCACGATCGGACAACTGGCTCACTGCCCTACTTGCCGCGCGCCACCTTGATCTCCCGCGTCAGCGCCGGCACAATCTCGTTGAGGTCGCCAACGACACCGATCTCGGCCAGCTTGAACAGCGGCGCGTCCTTGTCGCGGTTGATGACGACGACCGTCTCGGCGTTCTGCTTACCAACCGTGTGCTGGA
>DAOKZM010000423.1:0-3242 GCA_035325665.1 Thermomicrobiales bacterium
CGGCGACGGGCGTCTTCAGCTCGTGTGAGGCGATTGACAGGAACTCGTCGCGCGAGCGCACCGCGTCCTCGGCGGCGCGGCGCGCGGCATGCTCGGCGTCGAACAACCTGGCCCGTTCCAGCGCTTGAGCCGCTTGCGCGGTGATGCCGCCGAGAACGTCGAGGTCGTCGCCGGCCGGCGCCGACGCGCCGGAGAGGCGCAGCGACATGACCCCGATCACCTCGCCGCGCGCCACGAGCGGAACGGTGACCAGCGCGCCGCCGCGACTGGCCTCGCCTGCCTGCCGGGGCGCGGCCTGCCAGACTGGCTGGCCGCTGCGGAACGTCTCGATGGCCGGGCCAGGTTCGTCGGCAGTTGGGACGAGCGAGGACTCTCCGACGTGGGCGAGCGACTCGAGTGCGCCTCCATCGGCTCGCGCGATGATCGTCCCGGCAATCGCGCCGACCGTCGACATCGCCATCTTGAGCGTCGACTCGCCGACCTGCTCGCGGGTGACGACGTTGTCAAGCGCCGAGGTGACCGCCAGCAGGCGCCGCAGCCGCTCGGCGCTGTGCTCCGCCTGCTTGCGCGCGGATTGCTCGGCATCGAGGAGCTCGCGCCGCTCGGTGACATCGGTGAACGCGACGACACCGGAGATGATCCGGCCATCGGCATCGCGGATCGGTGTGGCGTTGAGGCTGATCCAGCCCATCGTGCCGTCGCCGCGCAGGTAGCGGACCTCCTCGCCGCGCGTGACCTCGCCGGTCGTCAGTGCCCGCGCCAGCGGCCAGTCCTCGCCGCGCAGCGCCGTCCCGTCGGCCCGCACGCCGGTCCACTCACGGTAGCTCTCGATGTCGTCGGACGCCAGCGCCGGGTGGCGGAGGATCTGCTCGACCTGCGGGTTCGTGGTGACGATCCGGCCGCCCGGCGCGTCAGCGATCACGACGCCCATCGGCATCTGCTCCAGCACTGCCCGGAGGTGACGCTGCGCGACCACCTGCTCGGTGACATCGGTGACCTGGACGAAGATGTCCGAGATCGTCCCGTCGGCCGCGCGGATCGGCTGATAGACGAAATTGAAGTAGCCAGTGACCGACTCGTCGTCGGCCTCGCGCTGATAGTTGACGGACACCTCGTTGTCGATGAATGGCTCGCCAGTCGCGTAGACGCGGTCGAGCAGCTCGTAGATGCCCTGTCCGTCGATCTCGGGGAACGCTTCGCGGATCGTCTTGCCGCGCAGGTCGGTCTTGCCCACGAGCCGCTCGTATCGCGCGTTCGCCAGCGTGAAGGTATGCTCCGGCCCGCTGAGGATGCAGATGGCGACGGGCGCCTGCATCAGCATGGCGCGGAGCTTGTCGCGGTCGTCTCCAACGGTCGTCGCGTCGGCGTCGGTCATGGCGATCTCACACGTTCGTCGGCGAAGTAGCGTTGATCCGGTGATCGGGTCTGCCCACGCGGGCGGCTCTCGGTGACGCTGACGAGGTGGGCGTAGCGCCTAGTGTAGCCCCTTCGCGGCAGATCGGCACGGCCGATCCTCCGGCCGCAGCACGAGCGTCATCGCGACCGTCCGCAGGACGGGCCGCATTCCGACGCGCTCGTACAGCCGGTGGGCGCCGGTCGGGCTGTCGGAGTCGACCGCCAGGCTGACACGCCGCTTGCCGCGTTCGTAGAAGTCGCGGAAGGACCAGGCGAGCAACGTCGACGCGATGCTGCGCCGACGCCAGACACGGCGGACCGCGATGTAGCGGACCTGGCCACAGTCCGGCTCGCCCGGCCGCTCCAGCCGGCCGAGGACGTAGCCCGCGATCTCGCCACTGGCGTCGTCGATGGCCAGGAACCAGAGCACCGGGTCGAAGTCCGGCTCGGCGGTGACGAAGTAGTAGCGGAACTGCTCGTCGCTCAGGCTGACGAAGCCGAACTCATCCCGCTGGGCGTCCTCCCAAGCAGCATGGATGGCGTCGACCTCGTCGGTTCGCGCCGTCCGGATGCTGATGCCGGCCGGCGGGGCGGGCCGCTCCGGGAGCGCGTCGAGCGTGATCTCCATCCGGTCCCAGTAGCGCACGATCTCGTAACCGCGCTGGCGGAGTCGCTCCTGATCGCTCGTGTTGCCCGCCCAGGCGCGCGTCTCCACAGTGACTCGCGACCCGGCCGGCGCTTTCGCGACCGTCTCGCGCGCGCGCTCCTCGCCCCAGTCAAGGAGTACGTCCTCGATGCCGTGCCCGCGCCAGACTGGGTCGATCGCCAGGTCGAGCTCGTTCTCCTCGAACGGATCGTACTCGGAGTAGTCGATACACGCGATGACCTCGCCTGTGCCGGTCGTCACCAGCAGGCTGTCGCGGGCCAGATCGCGCGTCGGTTCCTGCCACCACGTCAGCGTTCGCTCGACGGTCGTGTCGGCGATGCCGACGTCGTGAAGCGTCTGACGATTCGCGACATCGGTGACTGCCTCAGCGTCCGAAAGCACCGGCGGGCGCGCGTCGAGGCCGGCCGGCAGCGCCGCGCGGACGCATGCTAACGCATCCATGAGCGCCGCCCGTCTGTGGCCGTCCCGGCAGGGATTTTGCGAGACTGGCGAGCGGCCGCCACCGGGCTGCCGGAAAGGTGATGGGACGTCATGGAGCTGATCGACCTCCTCTGCCAGATGGTGACCGAGCGCCGCGTCGTCGAATTGCGGACGACGAACGACCCGCAGGATGAGCGACGGATCGCCGAGCCGCATGCCGTCTACATCGGTAGTAACAATCGCGGCTTTGTCGACCTCTACCAGCTTTCCGGCTACAGCGTCTCCGGTGGATTGCCGGGCTGGCGGCGCTTCGCGCTCTCCGACCTCGCCGCCGTGCTTCCGCTCGACCGGACGTTCAACGCGCGCGACGACTACCGCCCTGAGAACCGTCGCTGGTACCGGGCGTTCGTCTGCACGGCCGAGCCGCCCGAGACAGGCGATCAGCCGGCGGCGGGCCGAAGCTCCTTCTCATAGAAGCTCCTTCTCATAAACGTAGGTCCGCCGCACCTCGTGCATGCCCGCGCGCTCATACAGCCGGTGTGCGCCGGTCAGGCTCTCGCTGTCTACGGTTAACCCGACGGTGCGCTTGCCGCGCCGGTGCAGCTCTCCGAAAGCATGCAGGAGCAGCGCCTGCCCGATCCCGCGTCCGCGCCACTCGCGCCGCACGCCGAGCGTCCCGACCCAGCCGAGCGTCTCGTCACCCGCAATTGACGGCCGGCAGATCGCAGCGCCGGCCACCTGCTCGCCGTCGGTGGCCAGG
>DAOKZM010000424.1:0-3234 GCA_035325665.1 Thermomicrobiales bacterium
CGGCGCTCGCGGACTCCTGCGGCCCAGCCCGATCGAGCGCATCGTCCGCGACCTGACCTTCTACCTGCGCCAGCCGGCGCCCGACGCCGCGCTGGCGACGGTAGGGCAGTCCATCCTGGAGACGGAAGGCCGGGCGAGCGAGCGCTGGCGAGGCATCGGCACGTGACGACGCCGAACACCGCGCCACTCGTCCCCGATGCGCTTCCGTTGAAACCAGCCTCGACGGTCGAGGCATGGGGACCGACGGTGATCCTCGCGCCGCACCCGGATGACGAGTCGATCAGCTGTGGCGGCGCGATCCGGCTGCTGCGCGATGCCGGCATCCCGGTCCGTGTCGTGTTCGTCAGCGACGGCAGCGGCTCGCACCCATCCTCGCGACGCTACCCGGCCGAGGCGCTGCGGGCGCTCCGCGAGCGCGAGGCGCTGGAGGCGCTGGCGATCCTCGGCGTCGCCAGGGACGACGCGCGGTTCCTCGGCCAGCCCGATCGCTTCGTGCCAGCGCAGGACGAGCCCAACTTCGCCGACGCCGTAGCAGCACTTGTGGCGACGCTTGCCAGTCCCTGGACGCCGACGACGATCCTCGTCCCCTGGCGGCGCGACCCGCACGGCGACCACCGGGCGACCTGGCAGATCGCCGCCGCCGCCGTCGATCGCCTTCCGGCTCGCCCGCGCATCGTCGAGTATCCGGTCTGGGTGTGGGACATCGGCAGCCCCGGCGACTACCCAATGTCCGGCGAGGTGGACGCTTGGCGCCTCGACATAACCACTGCCATTCCGGCCAAACGCGCCGCCATTGACGCCCACCGCTCGCAGACGGCCGACCTCATCGACGACGACCCCGAGGGCTTCCGGCTGCCGGAGGCGCTGCTGGCACGGGCCGCGCGGCCGTGGGAGGTGTATTGCGAGGGGCGGGAGGGACCTCACCCCCCGTCCCCCTCTCCCGCGGGGAGAGGGGGTGTCCTGGATCGGCAGCGATTGCTACCTATCCGTCGCCCCCCTTTCTTCACAGGTGATGGGTCCGCTCGCCACCCAAGCCCACAAACACACGACACCCCCCTCTCCCCGCGAGAGAGGGGGGTTGGGCGCAGGCCCTGATCGCCGACGCCATGACCGACCCCTCTCCCCGCGAGAGAGGGGGGTTGGGGGGGTGAGGTCCCTCCCGCCCGCCTACTTCGAGCGCATGTACGCCGAGAACCCCGACCCGTGGGGGTTCGAGACGCGGCCGTATGAGGCGGCGAAGTATGCGGCGACCGTCGCGGCGCTGCCGCGCGAGCGGTACCGGTCCGGGCTCGAGGTCGGCTGCTCGGTCGGCGCGCTAACGAGCCTGCTCGCCGAACGCTGCGACGCGCTGCTGGCGGTGGACGTCTCCGAGCGTGCGCTGGCACGGGCACGAGAGCGCAACGCAGGAAGTCTGGCTGTCCGCTTCGCCCGGATGCGGGTGCCGGACGAGATGCCAGACGAGCGCTTCGACTTGATCGTCGTCTCGGAGGTCGGCTACTACTGGTCGTGGGGGGACCTGGCAGAGGCGCGGCGCGGGCTCGTCGCGCGTTTGGACCCCGGCGGCCACCTGCTGCTGGTCCACTGGACGCCGTTCGTCGAGGCTTACCCGCTGACCGGCGACGAGGTGCACGACGACTTCCTCGGCCACGCCGCGCCGTCGCTGCGGCATCTCGCGGGGAGACGCGAGGAGCTCTACCGGCTGGACCTGTTCGAGCGAAAGGCTGGCGGCTGACGCAGCGCCGCCAGCCGGACGCGCAACTCGGCGATCGCCGTGCCGATCTCGGCCGGAGGCCAGCGCTCGGCCCAGCAGCCGCTGGCGGCGCGCAGGTCCTCGACACGCTCGAGGACCGCACCGAACGGAAGCGCGGGCTCCAGCAGCCCGGCCAGCTCGCGCGCCGTGAGGCAGAGGTCGGCCGCGAGGCGCTCAATCTCCGGCGACGGCAGCCGGGCCGAACCCTGCTGGCGCGCGAGCCAGGCCCGACGAAGCCGGCGACGAGCGTCGGCAGCCGAGACGATCGCGGCGGGCGACTCGACCAGGAACGGCTCGTGCCGGTCGCCCATTCCGGTCCATAGGCCAAGCTGGACCGCGAAGCCGAAGCCGGCCCGGCCGATCTCCCGGCCGGAGGTGACGACGCGGACTGCCGGGCTGTGGCGGATGCGGGCATCAACCCGGCGCAGCGCGGTGTAAAGGCCGACGTCCTCCAGCCCCGCGACGACCGGCAGCCGGCCGGCCCGCTCGTAGGCTTCGACGCTAACGGCGATGCTCGGGCCGAAGTGCTGGAAGTGGCGCGGCCACGGATCGGACGGGGTCGGGTCGATGTGCCATTCGATCTCGCTGACCAACGAGCGATAGCCCACGTCGCGCAGGCGCCAGGCGCGCGTCACCGCGCCCCAGCGGGCGAGATCGGCGGGATCGACGAGGATGCGCCCACCGACGGCGTCCGCGCCGCGCTCGACCTCGGCCAGCGTCGCGGCGAGCCAGTCGGGCGCGACTCGGGTATCAGCGTCGGTCGAGACGATCACCCCGCAGGCGCCGCGCGGCGTCTGGAGCAGACGGCGCGCGGCCTCGTCCATCAGCAAGCGGCGGGCGGCGCCGACGTGGGCGTGTGGCTCGGGCAGCGCGAGGTCGACGACGTGGAGAGCCAGTCCGGGGTAGCGGGCCGCGGCCGCGCGGGCGACGGCGGCGGTATCGTCGACGCAGTTGTTCGCCAGGACGATGACCTCGAACCGGCAGCGGTCGAGCGGCCGGCCGCAGAGGTCCAGCTGCCCCGCCAGCGCCGACAGCGCGGCCGGCAGCGCCTCGCGCTCGTCGCGGGCGGGGATGATCACGATGGCCTCGCAGGCCCGCGAGACAGGCGCGGCCACGAGCGGGCCGTAATCCGGCAGGTCGTTGGTCTGCTGTGGTCGGTCGATCGAGATGGCCGTCGGGGCTGCCATGCGCGTCTCCTGCCGGCAACTGACCGGCGAAGGGCGTGCCGGCGTGCCAGGACTAACGCATGGCAGGCGCCAGACTGACGGCCATCAGTAGAAATACCCCGAGACGATCTTGCCGGTCGGGTCGATCAGGTAGCCGGAGTCGCCGCCGTTGTTCCAGACCGAGCCGGTCCGGCCCCAGTAGATGTCGGTCGGTGTGTTGAGGCCCTTGGCGACGTGCAGCCGCAGCGAGGCGCCCGGCAGCAAAGAAACGTCGGGGAAAGTGAAGGTCGTTCCGGACTCGTCGCGCACCTGCCAACC
>DAOKZM010000425.1:0-3225 GCA_035325665.1 Thermomicrobiales bacterium
GAGTCGTTGTTGCTCTCCGAGCTGGACGACGATCGACGACGCTGGATCGCAGCGCTCGATTATGGTCAATCCGCGCGTGTTGGAGTACGAGACGCTGGTCGCGCTCAACCAGCTGAAGCTGCACGCGACGGCGACGGTGACGATGGCGCTGAAGAACATCGCCATGTCCTACCCGGCTGCCGACTACTACGGCCACCCGCGGGCGAGGCAGGAGCACGAGCACCAGTTCTTCGACGACATGCACTCGTTCATCGCCGCGATGGCGAAGCGCTTCCCGGTCGACCTGGCGATCACGACCGGCCACCCGGCGATGATCGCGACCGGCCCGCTCGGCGGGCTGCCGGTCGAGACGGGGATGGTGATCGCGAGCACCGACCCGGTCGCGGCCGACGTTGTCGGCGCGAAGCTGCTCGGCTTCGGCCCGCAGGCGGTGCGCTACCTCTGGGAGGCCGGCCGGCTGGGCCTCGGCGAGACGGACATCAAGAAGATGCCCTTCCCGCTGCTGGACATGCGTGGCGCGATCGAAGCCTTCACCGAGCGCGCCTACGGCAAGCGGATGACCTTCGAACACGCCTGAGGCGATCGGCTACATCACACCCGTCGAGAGCCACCGTCCTCTGCCACGCTCAGTGGTCCGGTAGGGCTTTCTGGCCTGGCAGACCACTCACGTGTTCTGTCGTTCTGACTAGTCTGTCAGTGCCTTTCTGTCCGCTCGGCAGCCATGCTCTTTGCCCTGTCCTTCTGAGGTCGCAGCCGAAGGATCTCCCTACGTTGGCTGTATCCAGCCGGGGGAGATCCTTCGCGTGCCGGGCGCTGGATGGCAGGACACGGGAGAGGCTGCCGGCCCGACAGAACGGCGTTAACAGACCACTCAGGATAGCGGGGTGTGCTGCCGTGCAAAGGATGGGGTTGACTCACCAACTGTCCGCGCACGAGTGATCGTTACGGACGGGTATGGCTGACCGCTCGGATGGCTGCGAACGCCCGCAGTTCCGCAAAGGCAAGACGCGCTGCGAGTGCTGGAAGACGCGACCTCCAGCGCCGTAGCGATGGAGACCCCACAGAGGCGCGTACGTACGCGACGAAATGAGCCTCGAAGTGGCACCCCGAAAGCGCCGAAACTGGCCCCGAAGTGGTTGTCGTGGACACCTTGACACACTAGCACAGGTGTTCTACTATGAGTGTCGACACCGGTGTACGTACGCAGCGCGGACCACCTGTTTCCCTAGCTAAGGGAGCCACCAGAGAACGAAGGAGTACTGCTCGTGGCGCACCCGATCGTCCACATCGAGATCCCGGTAAACGACCTCGACACCGGGGGTGGCTTCTACGCCGAGCTGTTCGGCTGGAAGACCCATCCGATTCCCGAGATGAGCTACATGACGTTCGAGACCGGCGAGGGTCCCGGCGGCGGCTTCGCCAGGGTCGACGGGCAGATGGCGCAGGCCGGCGAGGTGCTCATCCACGTCCTGACCGACGATGTCACCGCGTCGCTGGACAAGGCCGAGTCTCTTGGCGCGACGACGCTCGTGCCGAAGACCGAGATCCCCGGCATCGGCTGGTTCGGCGTCTTCCGCGACCCGACCGGCAACAAGATCGCTGTTTTCACCAACATGTCGAACGGCAGCATGGGCTAGGACGACGCTCCATTACACGCTGGGGCGGGCGCGGCCGGGGACGGTGTGGTCTCCCGGCGCCGGGCGACGATGCCCGCGCTCCCGCCTCCCTGCCGGCTGGCGGGAGCGCATCGGCAACAAAGGGGGGAGTGAGCATGACGATCTGGGTCACCGTCATCGACAGCGTGACATTGCGCCGGATCCAGGCGCGCGTCTTCGGGCGGCGGCAGTCATCGCTGGCCGACGAGGCCGGACGCTACTCACTGGTCGACTACGAAGTGACGCTGACCGACATCCGACGGTCGATCCGCGAGCAACTGCTGACCCTGCCGGAACGGGTGTTCGACGCGCGTCCTGCGTCGTGCTGGACGGCCGGCCAGGTAGTGGCGCGTTTATGCGACACGTCGCTCCGGCTCTACCTGCGCCCGGCGCGCGAGATCGTCGGCCTGCCGGCGTTCGGCCTCTCGCTGCGCTCTCCGGGCAGCTACCCGCGGCTGACGCGCGCCGAGGCGCTCGACGCGCTGGATGCGCTGGACCGCGAGCTGCTGGAGGTGCTCGGCATGACCGGCGATGATGATCTGCTGGCGACGCACGACGATCCCGCGCTCGGCCGCGTCCGGCTGCGCGACCTGCTCCTCCAGATGGCGATCTACGAGGACGAGCAGCTCGGTCAGCTCGCGGCGTTCGGCCGCAATCCCCTGGCCGGCGCCGGCTGCGACGCCGCCTGACTTTCCGTAACGGGCGCGTTGGATGGTAGGCTGGCCAGCCAGCCGGAGACCTCCTCCGGCGAGCGCAGGCGGACGAAGGTGATGTGCGCCCAGCGCAGGTCGCGCATCGCCGCCTCGAAGGTCCGCCGGCGCGACCGGTGGGTCGTGAGGGTATAGCTCAGAATCGACTTGTCGCGGTCCCAGAAGGACAGGTGCGCGCGCATGCTCTCCCGGTTACCGTTCCAGAGCTCCTCGCGCCGCCGCCAGCGGCCCCAGGTCCGTAGCCAGGTGCGGCGCATGACGGTGGCGAGCGGGAGGTCGAGCCAGACGACGGTGTCGGCCAGCGGCCAGCTGACGTGCTGCTGCCTGCTAGTGTAGTTGCCGGCCATCACCCACGACTCACCGGCCGTCGCGGCGCGGATGCGGGCGTGGAACACCCCGTCGGTCGCCGCGACCCAGCCCGGTTCCCAGTTCAGCGCGTCGAGTTCGACGAACGGCGCGCCGAGCCGCGCGGCAAGCTGCTCGCCGAGCGTGCTCTTCCCGCTGCCGGAGCTGCCGATGACGATGATGCGCTGGCCGACCCGATCACTCATGGCCGCCTCCTACGCGATCCGTAGCAGCGTCTCGGCGAGCGCCCGGGGCGCCGTGAACGGCGCGGCGTGGCTCTCCGCGAGCTCCAGGTACCGCCAGCCCGGTTCGCTCTGGATGCGCTCGTCCTGGCGTCGGGTGTCCTCGTCGGTGGGGTCGTAGCCGACAGTGCAGCGAATGTAGGTGGTTGGCACTGCCGCTCCCGCGCCAGTGAGTTGGATCGGCTGCAACCAGGTCCTGAGCAGATGCGGCACGAAGCGCGCTGCGATCCAGCGTCGTCGATCGTCGTCCAGCTCGGAGAGCAACAACGACTC
>DAOKZM010000426.1:0-385 GCA_035325665.1 Thermomicrobiales bacterium
AAGCCCGTCGCCCCATGACACCCCCTCGCCCAGTATTGGGCGAGGGAGCAGGGGTGAGGACCAACCTCCCCGCGTCCCGCGGCCCACGTCCCGAATTAAGGAGACAACGATGACGACCACGACCGACATCATCGCCGCCGACCGTAACCTCCAGCCGCCGCTGTACGCCAAGCGCGACGTGGCGCTGGTGCGCGGGGAGGGGGCGACGTTGTGGGACAGTGAGGGTAACGCCTACGTCGACATGATGAGCAACTACGGGGTGAACGTGCTGGGGCACGCGCACCCGGCGGTGACTGAGGCGATCGCCCGACAGGCGGGGGCGCTGATGAGCTGCCACCAATCGTTCGCCAGCGACGTGCGTGCGCAGTTCCTGGAGACGCTGGTC
>DAOKZM010000426.1:395-2777 GCA_035325665.1 Thermomicrobiales bacterium
CGGGCTGGCGCCGGAGGGGCTGGCGCGGGCGTTCCTGTCCAACTCGGGGACCGAGGCAATCGAGGCGGCGCTGAAGTTCGCCCGCGTCGCGACCGGGCGGGACGGCATCGTCGCCGCGCGGGGCGGCTACCATGGGCGGACCATCGGCGCATTGGCGGCGACGGCGGAGAAGAAGTATCGCGAGCCATTCGCCGGGGTCCTCGCGCCGGCCACCCACGTGCCGTTCAACGACCTCGACGCGCTCGAGGCGGCGGTCAACAGCACGACGGCGGCAGTCGTCCTCGAGCCGATCCAGGGCGAGGGCGGCATCGTCGTGCCGGACGCCGACTACCTGGAGGGGGCGCGGCACATCGCCAGTTCGGCCGGGGCGCTGCTGGTCCTCGACGAGGTCCAGACGGCGCTGCGGACTGGAGCGTTCTTCGCCTGCCAGCACAGCGGCGTCGTGCCGGACCTGCTGGCGACGGCCAAGGGGCTGGCGAACGGGGCGCCGATCGGCGCGACGCTGATGACTGAGGAGATCGCCGGAGTGCTCGGCGGGGGCGTCCACGGCTCAACCTTCGGCGGCAACCCGTTGGCCTGCGCGGCCGGCCTGGCGACGATCGAGGCGATCCGGGTCGAGGGGCTGCTGGAGCGCAGCGTCGCGCTCGGTGAGCGGCTGCGCGGCGGAATCGCGGCGCTGGAGCACCCGAAGGTACGCGCCGTCCGTGGGCAGGGATTGATGACCGGCGTCGAGTTCCGTGTGCGGGTGACGCCGGTGCTGAAGGGGCTGCAGGACCGCGGCGTTCTGGCGCTGCCGGCCGGCAGTCTGGTGATCCGGCTGCTGCCGCCGCTGGTGATTAGCGAGGCGCAGGTGGACCAGACGGTCGCCGCGCTCGGGACGACGCTGGACGCGCTGGGGGGCTGAGCAGCCGACGCTAGCGCAGCGCGGCGGGGTTGTGGGCGCGCGGGCCGCCCGCCGGCTGATCGCCCTCGTCGTCCGCCGGCTCGTCCTTGCCGGTCAGATTGCGCTGGCGCTCGGCCTGCCACTGGTAGGCACGCCGGAGGCGCTCGAGGTTGTCGTCGCTGTCGTCCTCGACATCGATCAGCCGGTTGCTCGCGGTGTCAACCGCGCGGATCAGCTCATCGAGCTTGAGCTGGATCGCCGTCGAGTCGCGGTTCTGCGAGTTCTGGATCAGGAAGACCATCAGGAAGGTGACGATGGTCGTGCCGGTGTTGATGACGAGTTGCCAGGTGTCGGAGAAGTGGAATAGCGGGCCGGAGATGGCCCAGATGAGGATGATGAGGAACGCGACCAGAAATGCCCAGGGAGTGCCGGTGAGAATGGCGACCCGGGCGGCGAACCTGGAGAAGATGTCGCGCATCGTGGTTCTCCTGCTGATGCGAACGCAACCTCGCGGAGCGAGCCGTCGGTGGCTCGCCCTGGCTGCCGTTCGCGAGGCAAGAGCGATGCCACCCGCTCAGTTCGGGATATGGAGGATCAGCCGGGCGATGGTGAAGTAGATCACCAGCCCGGTGCCGTCCACCAGCGTCGTGATGAGCGGCGCCGAGACGACGGCCGGGTCGACCCGCAGCTTCTGCGGCAGGACTGCCGCGACGAGCGCCGCCCAGATGACGATCAGGACGACGGAGAGCGCGACGACGATGCCCATCTCGACGCCGACGTGTAGCGTCATCGCCCGGCCGAAGGTGACGACCGAGAGCACCGCCGCCAGCATCAACCCGGTCACCGCCTCCTTGCGCACGATCCGGAATAGGTCGCGGAAGCGCACCTGGCCGAGACCCATCGCGCGGACGAGGGTGGTGACGGTCTGGGAGCCGACGTTGCCGCCGGTGCCGATCAGCAGGGGAATGAAGAAGGCGAGCGCGACCGCGTTGGCCAGCTCGTGCTCGAAGTGGCGCAGGACGGTGCCGGTGTAGGCCTCGGCGACGAACAGCGCCAGCAGCCAGGGGACGCGGCGGCGAAAGAGCAGCCAGGGAGCGGCGCGCAGGTACGGCTCATCCAGCGGCTGGGAGCCGCCGAGCCGCTCGATGTCCTCGGTGGCCTCCTGCTCGAGGATGTCGGCGACGTCGTCGGCGGTGATGATGCCGAGCAGCCGGCCCTCGTCGTCCACCACCGGCAGGGCCAGCAGGTCGCGCTCGTTGAGCAGCCGGGCAGCCTCCTCCTGGTCGGCGGTGGCCGGGACGACCTCGATGTCGCGGATCATCAGGTCGCGGACGAGCGAGTCCGGCCGGGTGAGGACGAGGTTGCGCAGCGAGAGGACGCCGAGCAGGCGTTCCTCGTCGTCCTGGACGTAGATGTAGTTGATCGTCTCGGCCTCCTCGGCGACGCGGCGCAGGGCGATGACGGCCTGGTCGGCGCGCAACTCGGGGCTGGCCGAGACG
>DAOKZM010000426.1:2804-3217 GCA_035325665.1 Thermomicrobiales bacterium
AGGCCAGCAGCTCGCGCAGCTCCTCGGCCTCCAACGGCTCCATGGCGACCATGATCTGGACGGCGGTCTCGGGGACGATCTCGCCGACGACGTCGGCGGCCTCGTCCGGCTGCATGGCCTCCAGGACGTCGGCGGCGTCGGCGACCGGCAGGCGCTGGAGGACCTCGGCGGCGTCGGTCGGGTCGATCTCGCCGAGCAGGTCGCCGACCTCGTCGTCGCCGAGGACGCGGGCGAAGCGCTGGAGGTCGTGCCCGCTGAGCTCGCTGATGTACTCGGCCGGGTCATCGCCGGCGTCGTCGATGTGCTTCAGCGCCTCGGCGATGGCCTTCGCGTCGCCGCGCTCGATCGCCTGGTCGAGCAGCGCCCGGCGCTCGTCTTCGGTCAGCACGCGTTCTCCAATCCGCCCACGCTGG
>DAOKZM010000427.1:0-225 GCA_035325665.1 Thermomicrobiales bacterium
GAGCCGCTAACTCCCATGCTCTGCCCGGCCGTGCTGCTCTACTCCGACGTCGCCAACGTCGGCACCTTCCACGCCGCCCGGCCGCACAACGTGATGTACATGTATCTCAAGCCGGTGCTGGACCTGTTCTTCGACAAGCTCGACGCCCGGATCGCCGTCTCCGAAGCGGCGCGCGAGTTCGTCGACTCGTACTTCCCGGCAGAGTACGAGATCATCCCGAAGGGC
>DAOKZM010000427.1:235-3210 GCA_035325665.1 Thermomicrobiales bacterium
GGGCCGAGCCGATGCCACAGTTCATGGACGGCCGGCCGAACATCCTGTTCGTCGGCCGCTTCAACGAGCCGCGCAAAGGCTTCCGCTACCTCATCCGTGCGATGCCGATGATCCGTAGCCAGTTCCCCGACGCTCGGTTGATCGTCGTCGGTCAGGCGCTCACCGATCGCTACGAGCGTTTTCTCAGCCAGCACGGGATCGACGATGTCGTCTTCACCGGCTTCGTCCCAGCCGAGGACCTGCCGCGCTACTACGCGAGCTGCGACGTTTTCGTCGCCCCCTCGACCGGCCGGGAGTCGTTCGGCCTGATCTTGCTGGAGGCGATGGCGAGCGGCAAGCCGGTGGTCGCATCCGCCATCACCGGCTACAGCGCTGTGGTGCGGCACGGGCTCGACGGCCTGCTGGTGGAGCCGAAGAACGCCCAGGCACTCGCGCTGGCGATCGTCCGCCTGCTGGCCGACAGCGCGCTGCGCGAGCGCCTGGTGATCTCGGGCCAGGAGCACGTCAAACAGTTCTCGTGGGCGGTCGTCGCCGAGCGGCTGCTCGACGTCTACCAGCGCGCGATCGCCAGCCGCGCGACCGACGCGATCCGCCAGCCGTGGCCGGTCGAGATCGTGGGGCGTCGTGGTTAGCACGCGCTTCGCGAACCGCGTTCGGTCGCGGCTCGGGCCGGTCGGGCGCGTCGTTGCCCGGACTCGCATCTCGCCGAACATGCTCACGGTCGCCGGGCTGCTGCTCAGCGCCGGCGTCGCGGCGGTGATCGCCTCCGGCAATCTCGTCCTCGGGGGCGTGCTCGTCCTTGTTGCCGGGGCGTTCGACGCGCTCGACGGCGCGGTGGCTCGCGCGACGGGCAAGACCACAGCGTTCGGTAGCTTCCTGGACAGTACCGTCGACCGCTACTCGGAGGCAGTCGTCTTTGCCGGGCTCCTCATCTACCTGACCCGCACCGACGCCGGCACGATCCCGGTCCTCCTGACCTATGCGACGATCGTCGGCTCGTTGATGATCTCCTACACGCGCTCGAAGGCCGAGGCGATCGGGATCCGCGGCGACGTCGGGATCGCCCAGCGGCTGGAGCGGGTCGTCATCCTCGCCGCCGCGCTGTTGATCTCCCAGCCGGTCTGGGGGCTCTGGCTGCTGGCGATCCTCACCCATCTGACGGCCATCCACCGCATCGTCCACGTCTGGTGGACGACGCGCGAGCCCGGCGGGCAGTAACCGGTCATGCGCGATCGGGACAACGCGTCGGCCGCTCGTTCGTGTCTCGTCATCATGGCGATCGTGTCGATCCTGTTGCTCGCCGGCTGTGTCGTCTTCGCGCTCGCGGTGCTGCCGATCGAGCTCGGCGGGCGGGACACGACGCCGACCGCGACGCGGGTCATCGAGAGCGGCAAGCTGACCTTCGCCCTGCTCGACGTTGGACAGGGACTCTCGGCTGCGGTGGTGACGCCGGCCGGGCGGGCGATGGTGATCGACGGCGGCCGTTCCGGCGAGCGGGTGCGGCAGGAGCTCCTGCCATTCCTGCGCGACCGCGGCGTCGAGCGACTCGATTATGTCGTTATGACGCACCCTGACCAGGATCACGTCGGCGGGCTGCCGGCCTTGCTGGAGGCGATGCCGGTCGGCGCCTGGGTTGATCCGGTCATCTCGACGACGAACCAGAGCTACGAGCGTGCCCTCGAGCTGGTAGCGGACAAGGGTATCCAGCCGATCCGGGCGCGTCGCGGGATGGACCTCGACCTCGGTCCGGATGTCGGCGTCCACATCCTCTGGCCAGCGGACCCGCTGTCGCTCGCCCCCGGCGAGCAGGGCGACAACAACAGCAGCGTGGTTATCAGGATCTCCTGGGGTGACGTGTCGTTCCTCGTCACCGGCGACGCCGAGGCGGCTGCAGAGCGACGGATGGTCGATCTCGAGGAAGACGAGGAACTGCGCTCGACGTTCCTCGTCGTCGGCCACCACGGCAGTGCGTCGTCATCCTCGTCGGCGTTTCTCGATACCGTCTCACCAGAAGTCGTGCTCATCCCGGTCGGCCTGAACAATCCCTACGGGCATCCCTCCGACGAGGTCATCCAGCGGCTGCGTCTGCGGAACATCCAGGTCTACCGGACTGACCTCGATGGCCGGATCGAGGTGACGACCGACGGAAGCGGCTACGACATATGGACCGCGGCCGGAGCAGGGGGCTGAGTATGAGCGCGCGTGTCACCGTTGATGAGATATCGCGCGACGAAAACGGCGAGCTGATTCAGGGGTCGGAACGAGGTCGAGTCTGGGGCGCCTATGCCTATGAGCTGGAGATCAACGGCAATACGGTTAACGCCGGTGGCTACGTCGAATGCCGATCCCTGCCTGGCGCCGCCGGCGTGCTGGTGATCACGCTCATCGTGCGGATCGAAGCGTTCGATGATGCCTACGCGGCGCTGCAGCCGATTCTGCGATCGATTGTATTTGGGTGATTCCACCCAATTGCAATACTGGAACCCCCGAATGGGTGGAAATCACCGCGAAAAGGTCTTGCAAATCCGCGGATTCTTGCGAGACTGAATGTGCTGGATCGGCACCGTGGTGACCCGCAACGGGGCGGACGGCCGGACAGGACGAGACGCGGGTCAGGCGCTCGTCAGGCGGACTGCGAAGGAGACGGATCGCAGTCCGTTACGAAGGGTCACCGGCACTGGCGCCGGTGATAGAGGAGGAACTTCAACGATGCACCGTCTGTTTCGCCTCGCGGCAGTCTTTACTGCCTTGTTCATGGTCATGGGGGGCTGAACTTCCAGCCCGCCGCGGCAGCAGCCCAGGATGGCCTCACCGGCGCCCGCTCGTATGAGAGCCCGAAATTCGGGTACACCATCGAGTGGACGAAGGATTGGGAGGCGCTCGAAGAGTTCACGACATCGGGGGTATCGATCGATTCGCTCCGCATTTACAGTGAAGCAAGCTCGTCCTGGATCGACTTCTGGGGGCTCGCCGGT
>DAOKZM010000428.1:0-3205 GCA_035325665.1 Thermomicrobiales bacterium
TCCCGCGGGGGGAGGGGGAGATTGAATTGTTGGATTGCGAGACTGGCAACCGAACACGCCCGCCCCCCGCCCCTTCTCCCAGAATTGGGAGAGGGCGGGAGCCCTCTGGGCAGCGGTGAGGGCCAACAGCACGGAGGCACGATGACCACGACCCTTCCGAAGCGCGTCGACGTGGCGCCCGAGCAGACCTGGGATATCGAGAGCATCTTCGCCACCTCAGCCGACTGGGAAGCTGCGTATCAGGCCGTCGCCGGCCGGGTCAGTGATCTAGATGCCTATCGGGGGCGGCTCGGAGAGTCACCTGCGGCGTTAGTAGAGGCGCTGACCCGCGGCGAGGGGTTGATTGCCGACGCCTGGCGGCTGGCGCTCTATGCGCATATGCGCGTCGCCGAGGACGCCACGAACCCGGCGTCGCTGGCGCAGGCCGATCGGGCCGACGGCCTGTTCTCCCGCGTCGAGGCAGCGGCCGCCTTCGTCGACCCGGAGATCCTGGCGATCGACCCCGAGACGCTCGCCGGCTGGGTCGAGTCCGACGAGAAGCTGCGTCCTTACGCTCATCACCTCGACAAGCTCGGCCGGCGTCGGGCGCACGTCCGCTCTGCCGAGGTCGAGCAGGTGCTGGCGATGGCGGGAGAGCCACTGGCGGTCTTCGACAGCGTCCGGACAGCGCTCGCCGAGGCCGACCTCAAGCTCGGCACGATCGAGGACGAGCAGGGCGCGACGGTCGAGCTAGGCCAGGGCAATCTGGAGGCGTATATCCACAGCGCCGACCGGCGCGTCCGCCAGGCGGCCTGGGAGACGTCGGCCGACGCCTACCTGTCGATGAAGAACACCTTCGCCGCCAACTACTCCGGCGCGGTCAAGCGCGAGGTGCTGCTGGCGCGCGTGCGCAACTACGGCTCGGCGCTGGAGGCGTCGCTCTCACCGAACGCGATCCCGCTGGAGGTCTTCCACAACCTGCTCGACACGGTCTGGAAGAACTTCCCGACCTGGCAGCGCTACTTCCGGGTGCGGTCCAAGTTGCTCGGGATCGAGCAGGCGCACGCCTGGGACATCTCCGAGTCGCCAATCCAGCCGGCTGGCGTGCCGCCGCAGCGGAAGATCGGGTTCAACGAGGGCATCGACATCGTCGCGGCCTCCATCGCGCCGCTCGGTGAGGAGTATGTCCGGCTCGTCCAACAGGGGATCGAGGACCGCTGGGTAGATTATGCGGTCAACGCCGGCAAGGTCGGCGGCGCGTTCTCGACCGGGATGCCGGGCCACTATCCGTTCATCATGATGAGCTGGCACGACGACCTGGGCAGTGTCTCGACCCTGATCCACGAGCTGGGCCACTCGCTGCACTCGTACTACACCTGGCAGACGCAGCCGCTGGTTTATGCCGACTACAGCATGTTCGTCGCCGAGGTGGCTTCCAACATGAACCAGGCGCTGATGGGGGCCCACCTGCTGGAGACAGTCGATGACCCCCACTTCCTGACCACGGTGATCGAGGAGCGCATGGGCAACAACTTGCGCTATCTGTTCACGATGCCGATCCTGGCGAAGTTCGAGCTAGAGACGCACTCGCGGGTCGAGCGCGGCGAAGCACTGACGGCCGACGAGTTGAACGACTTGATGGCCGACCTGTACGCCGAGGCGTACGGCGACGCGGTCGCGCTCGACCGGGAGCGTCAGGGGATCACCTGGGCACGCTTCCCGCACCTGTTCGCCAACTTCTACGTCTTTCAGTACGCGACCGGCATTGCGGCCGCCGCTCAGCTCGCCGAACAGGTGCGGAGCGGTGGGCCGGAAGTCGCCGCCCGCTACATTGAGTTCCTCAAGACCGGCGACGCCGCCTACCCGGTGGACGCGCTGAAGAAGGCCGGGATCGACATGAGCAGCCCGGAACCCATCCAGGCCGCGTTCGACATCCTGGCTGGCTACGTCGATCGGCTGGAGGAACTGGGCAGCGCTCGATAGTCCCAGAGATCCCGGAACTGCGTATGGGTCTGGGATGCAACTTTTCAGCATTCCCGCTCGTTTCCCCTACAATGGTGGCGCAGTACGTAAGGTGCGGACGAGCGGGATGGTCGCCATGATTCGGGTCGCTGGCTGGTTGGTCGTCGCGATCCTCGCGGCTGGCGTCCCATTGCCCGCGACCGGCGCGCTAGCGTTGCCCCTTGTCGCTAGTACTGGCGCCGTCGTCACCGACGCTGGCATGATGGCCCGGACTGATGGCGAGTACATCGTCTGGGTCGCTGGCGGTCAGAGCGCCTTCGATCCGGCGGCGCGGCTCTGGGCGCGGCGGGGCGACGGTGGCGAGCCGTTCCTGCTGACGACCACCGCGAACGCCCGTGGCTGGCCGGCGATCGACAACGGGGTCGTCGTCTGGCTCGAGAACCGGCCCGAGCGCGAGTGTCCCGTCTGCCGAGCCAGTTTGATCGGAAAGGATCTCGCCAGCGGCCGCGAGTTCGTCGTGACCACTGACGTCGTCCTCTTCGCCAACTACCAGCCGTCGATTTCCGGGAGCCTGGTCGTCTGGACGAGCAGCGACACCATCTGGGTGCGCGACATCGCGACGATGATCGATCCGCAGGCCGTCGCCACCGTCAGCGATGCGACTTGCTACTTCCGTTATCCGCCGGTCATATCCGGCGACCGCGTCGCCTGGATGGAGTGCTACGAGCCGACGGTCCGCGACCCGCGCGCCTACCCGAACTACCGCATCCTGACCAAGCGACTGGGGGAGCGCGAGACGACGGTCGTCGTTGACGAGCCGGGGAACCCGGTCGGCTACGACCTGGCCGGGGATCGGCTCGTCTATGCGAACCCGATCAGCGGGATCACGATCGTCGATCTCGCCAGCGGCTCTCGGCAGGTCGTCGGCCACGGGCGCAATCCGACGATCGACGGCCGCACGGTCTTCTGGGAGGCGCCGGCCGACCCGCGGGATGCCGCGAACCCCCGCGTCGACCTGCGCGGGTTGGATCTGGAGACGATGACCTCGTTCGCGGCGATAGGTGGCGCGGACGTGAATTCGCGACCCGACAGTGGCGGTGACATCGTCGTCTGGGCACGGTCCGCTCAGGAGATGGACGGTCCGGAAGTTCCGGCCGAGGTGCGCGTCGCCAGCGTCAGAGATCTGCTCCCGACGGCGCCGCGGCCCGATCCCGCCGACCCGAACGTTACCTGGCGCCCGGAAACGGGTCACAGCATCGGCGGG
>DAOKZM010000429.1:0-1070 GCA_035325665.1 Thermomicrobiales bacterium
GATGGTCTCCGCCAGCACGCGCCCGGACTGCGGCCCGGTCGCATCGCCTCGTTGGCCGAGTGCCCACGCGATGAGCTCGACCAGCACGTCGCCATACGTTCGGATGGTGCAACCGCCGATGCTCGCGTCGGGTGGATAGCCGATCTGATAGCTCATGCTCTCCACGAGGAGGGTGGCGATGCGACGGTTTCGCGCGCCGTCCTCGTCGTGGTGCATCGTCCCTGCCTGAAGCGCCGTCAGTTCCGCCCGATGCTGATGCGCGAGTCGAGATGCCCACCAGTCGAAGTCTGCACGCTCCAACCAGCTGGCCGGTGGCCGCCTCGACGCGATCCAGGCGTCGAAGGCGCCATCTCCAGCTTCGACCACGCGCATGAAGCCGGTTTCGCAGTGTGTGACGACCTGTTCCGCTACAGCGATGTCGCCGCATTCGCGCAGGAACGGTTCTGCCCAGCCATCCGGGTCGGCGCCAGTGGCCATCGCCTCAAGGCACAGCTGGAGTGCCGTGTTCCCGCCCGAGACGGCGCGGTGACGGCCGACGATGAGGTCGTCGCGTGGTTCCGCATCTACGTCGTCCGACCGGCGGTCGATCGCGTGGACGAGCGCTGTAATGGCCTTCGCTCGGTCGCCAGGGACGCTCGAGCGGAGACGCTGCTGATGCGCGTCGATCGACCGGCGGAGCTGTTCGAGAGCCGTCATCCCTCGGGGCTGCTCCGTTCCGACAGGCTGCCGTCTACTGCGCCCAGAACTCCTCGACGATGCCACGGTCGGCGAGCGCCTGGCGGAGCTGCAACAGCGCGGTGTAGGTCAGCAGCAGGAACACGCTGGCGCCCTCCGGCGTCGCGTCGACGATCAGGTCGAGCGCCTCGCCGAGCGGCCGCCCCGCCGCCCGCGCGTCGATCCGCTCGGCCGGTATGCCCGCGTACTTCAGCCGGACCGCCAGGTCGTGCCCGCGCAGGCCGGCGGCGACAAAGGTCCCGGTATGGCGCGGCTCGGCCAGCACCTCGAAATCGACGTCCCACAGCCACGAGACATCGCGTCCATCGGCGTCGAGGGCGTTGATCGCGATCACC
>DAOKZM010000429.1:1080-3188 GCA_035325665.1 Thermomicrobiales bacterium
GCGGCGTCGTCAGAGACTCAACGGTGATCGTCCGCAGCACCTCGTTGAAGCCAGTCGGGTTCTTCGACAGCGCCAGCGTCATCTGCCGGCCGCGATACTCCACCCGCTCCAGCCGCCCGAATGCCGCCTCGAACCCGGCCAGCGCCCGACCAATGGGCTCGACACCCAGCCCGAGCACCCGCGCGGCAGCCGTCGCGGCAAGCGCATTGTAGGCGTTGTACAGGCCCGGCAAGGCGACGTCGAGACGGAGCTCCGCGGACGGCTGCCGCGGCCGCGCGTCGCGAACCATCATCGCCAGGCCACGCATACCGTCGAGCCGGATGTCCGACGCGCTCAGGTCCAGCTCCGGCCGCCGGTTGCCGCACGACGGACAGCGCCAGTCTCCGAGGTGCGACAGGAACAGCGCGTCGTAGACGAGTGGTGACTCGCAGACCCGGCAGACCGCCGCGTCGGACGCGTGCGGTAACGCGGCGAGGGTGGATGCCATCCCGGTCAGGCCGAAGGTCACCACGGTCGCCCCGGACTCGGCGGCCAGCGCGGCGAGGTTCGGGCGGTCGGCGTGGACGAGGGGGGTCGTTGGGGAGTCGAGCTCGCGAAGCACGCCCCGCCAGTGGTTGGCAATCGTCTCCAGCTCCCCGTACCGGTCGAGCTGGTCGCGGAACAGGTTGAGCAGCACAACGACGCGCGGCTGCGCGCGCCGCAGAACATCCGGCAGCGCGTTCTCGTCGCTCTCGATCACGCCGATCTCCGGCCCGCCGTCGCCCACGAGCGGCATCTGCTCTGCGAACGCCGCCGAGATGCCGCGGACGAGGTTAGACCCCGAGCGGTTGTGGACGACGTGCCGGCCGGCCGCCTCGAGCATCCCCGCCAGCATCCGGCTCGTCGTCGTCTTGCCGTTCGTCCCGGCGACGACGACCGTTCCGGCCGGCAGCCGACGCGCCAGCTTGTCCAGCATGCGCGGGTCGAGGTAGCCAGCGACGAGCCCCGGCAAGGCCGTTCCGCCGCCGCGACCGAGCCGGCGGATGCCAGCGGTCAGCAGCTTGCTCGTCGTCGTCGCGGCCAGCAGCCGCGGGTCGATCGTCCTCGTCATGTTCCAGGAGTCGCCTGTTCCGCCGGCTGGCCGGCCGTCGTGCCGGTGATGACCGTCACCGATTCCAGGTTGTCGAAGTTGACCAGCGGCAGGACTTCGACGACCGTCTCGTTCTGCGCCTGATCCTTCCTGATCTCCATTACCTTGCCGACGACGAGTCCCTCCGGGATTCCGGCCGTCTTGCCAGAGGTGACGACGACCTCCTTGTCGTCGATGTTGACGTCGTAGGGGATGTGGCGCATTTCGACGCGCCCGCCCTCCTGCCAGAGGCCGTAGACGACCCCCTCCGCGCGGGCCGTCTGGAGCCGCCCGCCGGTCTGGAACCCCGAGTCGATGACCAGCAGCACCTTCGAGCGGTTCGCCTCGACCTCGACGACCTGCCCGACCAGGAAGTTCGGGCTGACGACCGCCATGCCGACCTGGACGCCATCGTCCGAGCCTCGATTGATGACGACGTACTTCTCGCGGCTCTGCGGGTCGCGGCTGACCACGTCGGCGGTCACGTAGGTGAGGTCGGGCCGCGACTCCTGGAACTTCAGTTGCTGGCGGAGTGACTCGACCTCGCTGGACAGCTCCTTCAGTTGGGCGTTCTCGGCCAACAGCCGGTCCCGCTCGGCGGTAACGTCCTCTAGTTGCCTGCGCAAGTTGGGATCGCCACCCGGGTCTCGCGCGCCAGCCTGCTCGCCGAGCGATGTCAGCTCGCGTCCTGCCGGGGCTAGCAGATCGCCGGCCAGCCGCTTTGGCGTGTCCAGCCAGCCACGCGAATCGCCCAGGATGAGCAGCAACGCCGCCAGGACGAGCGCCGCGAGGACGACGAGGTTGCGGCGGGTCGACGAGGAGAGCGCGAACACTGGGACTCAGACCCCTCGCCGGAGCTCCTGGCCGCTGGCCAGCGCCCGGGAGTAGAGGTGCAGTGCTTCGGCAACGCGGCCGGTGCCGCGGGCGACGCAGGCCAATGGATCCTCGGCTCGCCGCACCGGCATGCGCAGCTCGGACTGCAGCCGCCGGTCGAGGCCGA
>DAOKZM010000430.1:0-2652 GCA_035325665.1 Thermomicrobiales bacterium
CGGAGGCGAGATACTCCTCGGCGTTCGCGCGGTCCTCGACCGTCATGGCCGGCGGGAGATCGCTGAAGGCCGGCTCGTCCACGACGTGGACCAGCGTGAGCGAGCCGTGGCGCGCGCGTGCCAGTGTCGTCGCCAGACCCATCGCGTGTCTCGATAGATCGGATCCGTCCAGCGGTACTATCACCGTCTTCACGTCGTATCCCCCTCTTCGTCGCCGCGATCTTAGGCGCCAGCATGACCCGTGCGGGTCGAGTCTTCGTCGTATCACAGCAAGCCTAGCCGAGCCACCGTCACGGCAGTGTGACCCCCCGGAGGGGGTCCGTTACAGTTTCGTGTACGTTTCGGGATGAGGGATGAGGGATGAGGGATGAGGGACGAGGGAGCGTAGGGGTGTATCGCATACGCCCGGCCAGGCCCACGAGCGGTTCGAGTGGGACACCTGAGGCGGCTGGGGCCGGATTAACGGGGTGGATTGCCGGACGGGCGTATGCAATACGCCCCTACATGGTTAATCCTTCACGACATCCCTCGTCCCCACGCCCCCGCCAGAATCGACTAGAATTGCGTAGGGATATGCGGTCACACGCGTTGAGAGTGAGAGTAGTGGCGTGCGCAAGCATATGGTCCTCGTCGCCGACGATGACGCGCCGATCCTGCGGCTCGTGCGGGCGAAGTTGCAGACCGACGGCTATGCCGTCGTGACGGCGACGAACGGCGAGGAGGCGGTTCAGGCGACCGAACAGGAGCGGCCCGACCTCGTCGTCCTCGACATCATGATGCCGGTGATGGACGGCCTGGAGGCGATGAAGCGCATTCGCCAGGTCTCCAACGTGCCGATCATCCTGCTGACGGCGCGGGCCAGCGGGGCCGACAAGATCCGTGGGCTGGACCAGGGCGCCGACGATTATGTCACCAAGCCATTCGATCCCGACGAACTCTCCGCGCGCATCGCGGCGATCCTCCGGCGCGCGGCCGGCGGCGCTACGCCAGCCAGTCAGGTGCTGGAGTATCCCGGCGTCACCATCGACCTCGTCAACCGGCGCGTCGTCGTCAATGAAGAAGAGATCCAGCTGAGCCGGACCGAGTGGGAGGTGCTCTACCAGCTCGCCTCCAACGCCGGCCGGGTCATGCTTCACAGCGAGCTGCTCTCGCGTATCTGGGGCCCGGAGTTCCGCGACGAGACCTACTACCTGCGGACCTGGGTGAGTCGCATTCGCAAGAAGCTGGACGACCAGGACAACGAGGCGCCACTGATCCGCACCTTTCCCGGCGTCGGCTACCGGATGGAGCCGCCGGGCGAGGAGGGCTGATGCCGCTCAGCGTCATCAAGCCGGTCACCGAGGCGCTCTCCAAGGCGATTGGCGTGCCAGTCTCGTTGCTCGCGAGTGCCCCGGCCGCCGTGCGCCGCGAGATGATGGCCGCGACCGGCCAACAGGGGATCGGCACCGTCCAGGCGCAGGTCAACTACCACCGCTACCTCGCCACCCGCTATGACTCGACCCGCGAGGCGGTCGTCGTCCTCGGCCCGTATCGCCGCCCGGACGACTTGGAGTCGGACGTCGCGACGCTGGACCGTGACGCCGAGAGTCGCGCGATCGCCGCGCTGCACGTCGCCACAGTCGGGTTCCGCGAGGCGATCGAGAACGAGCGCAGCCGGCTCAACCTGGCCTCGCAGCTCGAGGTCGTCAGCCGGTCGGTTCTCGCTGTCACCAGCGAGCTGGGGCTGGATACCGTCCTGCGGCGGATCGTCGACCTGGCGGCCGAGCTGGCCGGCGCGCGCTACGCCGCGCTCGGCATCCCCGGGCCGGGCGGCGAGCTGACCTCGTTCCTGACGTCGGGGATGACCGAGGCCGAGGAGACACGGATTGGATCCGCCTAGCCGATCTGACGACCCATCCGGCATCGGTCGGCTTTCCCGAGAACCACCCGCCGATGCGTAGCTTCCTGGGCGTGCCGATCGTCGCCCGCGGCCGGGTGGTCGGTAATCTCTACCTGACCGAGAAGCGCTTCGGCGGCGAGTTCACCGACGAGGATGCCCGCTTGGTCGAGCTGCTCGCCCGTCACGCCGCCGTTGCGATCGAGAACGCGCGGCTCTACTCGGCGATCGAGCTGCAGGAGGAGCGCCTGCTGGCGATCATCGACCAACTGCCGGAGGCGATCCTGCTGATCGAGCCAGGGCCGGACGAGCTGGTGACGATGGCCAACTCGCAGGCCTCGGAGCTGGTGGGCTGGGAGATCACGACGCCGATCACGGTCGACGAGTTCCTGGCCCGCAATCCGCGCTTCGACGCCGACGGCGAGCTGGTTCCGCGTAGCGGCATCCCGATGATCCGCTCGTTGCTCGATGGAGTAATCGTCTCTCGCCACGAGCTGCGGCTCCTGCGCGACGACGGTGAGATGATTACCATCCTGGTCAACAGCACCCCGCTGCGCGATGCGACCGGCTCGGTGAGAGGCGCCGTCGTCGTCTTCCAGGACATCACCCAGATTAAGGACGCCGAGCAGCTCAAGGATGACTTCCTCTCACTGGTGTCGCACGAACTGCGCACGCCGCTGACGACGATCCAGGGTGGCGCGACGATGTTGCTGCGCGATTGGGACGCGCTGGACGCCGACAGCCGGCACGCCTTCCTGAGCGATATCGCCTCGGAG
>DAOKZM010000430.1:2662-3182 GCA_035325665.1 Thermomicrobiales bacterium
GAGCCGTCGCCTGGCGAGCCTGATCGAGAACATGGTCCAGCTCTCGAACATCCGCGCCGGCCGGCACGTCCTCGAGACCGAGCCCGTCCTCGTCCGCTCGTTGATCGGGCACTCGGTCGATGCGGAGCGTCAGCTCGTCGAGGACCGCGAGTTCCGCGAGTCCGTCGAGCCGGGCCTGATGCTGGACGCCGATCCCGACTGGATCGACCAGGTCATCCGCAACTTGATCCACAACGCGGTGAAATACACGCCGGCCGGCCTGCCAATCGAGGTTCAGGCGCGGGGACGGGACGGGTGGGTCGAGGTTGCGGTGCGCGACTATGGCCCCGGCATCGACGAGGCCGACCTACCCTACGTCTTCGAGCGCTTTCACCGCGCCTCCTCCGCTCGGAGGTCGAACGCGCCAGGGATGGGGCTGGGCCTCTATCTCGCCCGCGTCGTCGTCGAGGCCCACGGCGGCAATATCTGGATCGAGCGCCCGGAGGACGGCGGCCTCCGCGTCGTCTTCCTCGTCCCGGCA
>DAOKZM010000431.1:0-3173 GCA_035325665.1 Thermomicrobiales bacterium
CGCGCCGATGGGCAATATGGAGGTCGAAGGTCAGGTCGATCAGCGCGTCCACCAGCCCGGCGAACGAGCCGGCCCAGCCATCGACCAGCCGCTCGACCTCGGCCGCCATCGCCTCGCGGAAGCGCGCCCGCACGGCGGCAACGAGCGCCTCCTTGCTGCCGACGTAGAGGTAGACCGTGCCGCTGGCGATGCCAGCCCGCGCGGCGATCTGGGCGACCGTCGTCGCCTCGACCCCCTGGTCGAGGAAGAGCGCCAGCGCGGCATCAAGCAGCGCCTCGCGCCGCTGCGCCTCCGGCGCCTGCCGAGGCCGCCCGCGTCGTCGCGTCCCAATCTCGATCATCGACCGCCTCTCGCCTATATACTGACTTACGTTCACTATATATCATCGCGTGATTGCTCGCACGCCGGTTGCGAATATGACGCGCCGCGTCGCATACTAGATTGGTTGCGCCGCAACCGCGCAGGGTGGCTGGCGATCCCCGTAAGTCCACCCGCGCCGAACCACCACCAGAGGAACCCCAACGGGCACCCCGGTTCTGGCCGACGCGCTCCGGCGCGCGGTTCCTGGCCGTGCCGCGCCGTGGGGAGTGCCGGTCGGGCCGTGGGAGGCCCGGGAAAGGAACGAGAAGGTGAGTCTGAGCCAGAATCTGGACCAGCTCCGAAGCGACATTCTGGCGGGCAAGCTGACCCGTCGGGCCACGCTCAAGCGTGGGTTGGCCCTCGGCCTGAGCGCGCCGGTCATCGCCGGATTGCTTGCCGCCTGTGGCGGCGGCGACGAGACGCCGACGACCAGCGGCAACGCGCCGTCTGGCGGCTCGGCCGGGACTCCGGCCGGCGGCAGCGCTCCGGCCGGCGGCAGCACCCCGTCCACCGGCGGCTCGACTGGCTCGACCGGCTCCGGCCAGGCGGGCGGTGGCGGCACGCTGCGGCTGCTCTGGTGGCAAGCGCCGACGATCCTCAACCCGCACCTCTCGACCGGCACGAAGGACTCCGACGGCTCGCGCATCTTCTACGAGCCGCTGGCCGACTTCGACACCGACGGCAACATGATCGCGGTGCTGGCCGCCGAGGTGCCGTCGCTGGATAACGGCGGTGTCAGCGCCGATGGTCTGTCGGTCACCTGGAAGCTCCGCGACGGGGTCACCTGGCACGACGGCGAGGCGTTCGACGCCGACGATGTTGTCTTCACCTGGGAGTACGCCTCCAACGAAGCGACCTCGGCCGTCACCCAGGGCATCTACGCCCGCGCCTCGGCGGTCGAGAAGATAGACGACCTGACCGTCAAGATCACCTTCCCCGAGCCGTCGCCGGGCTGGTACGACCTGTTCGTCGGCCCGAACGGCGGCGTCCTGCCGCAGCACGTCTTCGGCGACTTCGCCGGCGAGAAGTCGCGCGATGCCGAGGCGAATCTGGCCCCGGTCGGCACTGGGCCGTTCAAGCTCAAGGAGTTCCGCGCCGGTGACACGATCTGGGCGGACCGCTACGAGGACTACTGGGACGCCGGCAAGCCGTACTTCGACAGCGTCGAGATGAAGGGCGGCGGCGATTCGCAGGGCGCGGCGCGGGCCGTCCTACAGTCGGACGAGGCCGACTGGGCCTGGAACCTGCAGGTCGAGCCGCAGATCCTGGCCCAGATGGAGCAGGGCGGCGCCGGAATCCTCTTCTCCGGCCCAGGCGCCAGCTCCGAGCGCGTCATGCTGAACTTCGCCGACCCGAACACCGAGGTGGACGGCGCCCGCGCCGAGCCGAGCACCGAGCACCCGGTCTTCAAGAACAAGGACGCCCGCAACGCCATCGCCCTTTCGATCCAGCGCGATGTCATCGCCGAGCAGCTCTACGGCGAGGGGTCGAGCGCCGAGCTTGGCAAGGCCACCTCGAACAATCTCAATGCCCCGGGCCGGCTCGTCTCGCCGAACACATCCTGGGAGTACAACCTCGATAAGGCCAGGGAGCTGCTGGCGAACGTCCCAGAGGCAGCCGGCTACAAGCTGCTCTACCAGACCTCGATTAACTCGGTTCGCCAGAAGACGCAGGAGATCGTCAAGCAGTCGCTCGAGCAGATCGGCTTCAGTGTCGAGCTGAAGAGCGTCGATTCGGCCGTCTTCTTCGCCTCCGACGCCGGCAACCCGGATACCTACCCGCACTTCTACGCCGACATCGAGATGTACACCAACGGCCCCTCCAGCCCGTATCCGATCAGCTGGGCGGAGCGCTTCCGGACCGACGAGATCGCCTCGAAGGCCAATAGCTGGGCTGGGACCAACATCACTCGTTACAACAACCCGGAGTTCGACAAGCTCCACGACCAGGCCCGCGTCGAGATGGATCCGGCCAAGCAGGTCGAGCTGTTCGTGGCCATGAACGACCTGTCGGTCAACGACTTCGTCGAGGTGCCGATCATCCACCGCGCGGCGGTCGCCTGCGCGGCGAAGACGCTGACCGGCTACAAGGGGACCACCTGGTCCAGCGACGTCTACGACATCAAGAACTGGAAGCGCCAAGCCTGACGGTATTATCGCGCCTCCCTGGCCGGGGTGTCACGCATCACCCCGGCCAGGCCGTTTTCGGAACGCATCACGCTAGCCGCGGCCGTATCGAGCGGCAATGCGGCAGCAGGGGGTATCGAATCGCGCGGTCGGCGTGCTAGGATTGCCGCATTCTCAGACGCCGGGCGCTTCGACTGGACAGCAGAGCTACCGCGGACACCGTTACAACGGCGGTCGTGTCCTCATACCGGACACCGCGGTCGGGAGGTAGGGATCGGGAGTCATGGGTCGATACATTGTTCGCCGTCTCATTACGGCGATTCCGACGCTGATTGCGATCAGCATGGTCATCTTCGCCATCCTCGCGCTCGCGCCTGGTGATCCGCTGTCGGACCTGGCGCTCAACCCGTCGGTGCCGCCCGAGGTGCGCCAGCGTATCCGCGAGAGCATGGGGCTTGAGGATCCGATCCCGGTGCGCTACGCGAAGTGGGCCAGCTCGCTCTTCCGGATGGACTTCGGCTACTCGTTCCGTACCCGTGGCCCGGTCATCGACCTGATCAAGCAGCGCCTGCCGACGACGCTCTACATCAGTGGGTCGGCATTCCTGCTCGCCATCCTCATAGCCGTCCCAATCGGGGTATTGTCGGCAGTCCGGCAGTACTCCGTCTTCGACAACGTCGCGACGAC
>DAOKZM010000432.1:0-3158 GCA_035325665.1 Thermomicrobiales bacterium
GCGCGACGACTTGCTGGAGCGGGTGCGTGCGGGCGTGCCGTCGGTCATGAAGTAGAGGCCGAAGCCCGGCGAGAGGGTAATGCCGAAGACCCCGGAGCGCTCGATGTTATCGATGATAACCGGATAGCCGAAGGTGGAGCGCCCGGTGTACTCGTCCTTGACTGCCTCCAGCAGCGGCATGACCCGCGCGCGCAGCGTCTCGAGCCTCGCGACCGGCGCGACCGCGCTCCCGGCCGCGGGGGCAACCGCCGTCGTGGCGCTGGTGTCTCCGGCTTGCGGATTGGTGTTCTCGCTCGCTGACATGTCCCCACCCCATGTTTCGGGCATCGCGCACGCTCGCCCGCGTCGTCGCTAGTATGGCAACACCCGCGCGGGCCTGTCCAGCCGTCCGGCTGCTAGAGGTCGGCCGGCGCGGGCGTGGCCGGCCGTGGGGTGGCGATGCGCACGCCGAGGTGGGTGAAGAACCAGTCGATGGAGAACCCGACCAGCATGGCGAAGATGATCGTGCCGATGCCGAAGTCGCCGCCGAGGAGGATGCCGATCGCGACGGCGGCCACCTCGATCAGCCAGCGGGCGATGCCGAGGCGCAGCCCGGTCCGGCGGTGGACGACGAGCATGAACGAGTCGCGCGGGCCGGCGCCGAAGCCGGCCTTGATGTAGAGGGCGGAGCCGAGCCCGATGACGACGACGGCGGCCAGCAGCATCGCGATCCGCGCCGGGTAGCTCTCGGCCTCCGGGATTACGCCGCTCCAGAGGATTAGGTCGAGGAACGAGCCGATCAGCAGCATGTTGGCCAGCGTCCCGAACCCGGGGCGGATCCCGCCGACCCACGAGATGACGAGCATGGCCAGGCCGACGAGCTGGGTCACGATGCCGATCGAGAGCGGCGTCTGCTGGGCGATGCCGTCGTGCAGGACCGTCCAGGAGCTGGCTCCCAGGTTGCATTGCAGCGAGAGGGCCATCGAGATGGCGAAGATGAACAGCCCGCCCAGCAGCATCGCCAGCCGCGCCGGGACCGATGCCCGGGTATCACTCACCATCGACGGACCGCGTCCTCTCTTACCGGACCAGTGGATCGCCGGACCGGCTACTGGTACCGGCGCGGACGAGTTCGCGCTCCGGCTCGTGGCGCGGTTCGGTGGCCGGCGCGCGCGGCGGGCTGGGCGGCCCGCTCGGCCCGAGCCGGCTGGTCAGCCAACGACCCTGCCGGTAGCGCCAGATATTCATCGCCATCAGAATCAGGTTGTCGGTCGCCATCGCCAGGTAGACCCCGCCGAGGCCGAGGCCGAATGTGATCGCGAAGGCGTAGGCCAGCGGGATGCGGAAGATCCACATCGAGATGCCGGTTGAGATCATCGGGAAGCGCGTATCGCCCGCCCCACGCAGCACGCCGGCCAGGACGAAGCCGACCGCCTGGATCGGCTGGGCAAAAGCGATCACCCGCAGCGCGGCGACCCCGGCGTCGATGATCGTCTGGCGCTCGTCTCCGGTGGCCGACAATTCCATGATCGGCTGGGCGAAGACGAAGAACAGCACCCCCATCGCCGACATCCAGACGACGCAGGCGCGGGTGGCCGTCATCGCCGCCGCCTTGGCGCGGGCGGGGTTGCGCGCTCCCAGCGACTGGCCGACCAGCGCAGTGGCAGCCATCGAGAAGCCGAAGCCCGGGAACATCGACAGGAAGACGGCGTTCTGGGCGATCTGGTGGCTGGCGGCTACCGCCGTGCCGAGCATGAAGACGATGACGACGAAGAGGATCTGCCCGCCGGAGCGTAGCAGCGATTCCCCCATCGACGGGATGCTGATGTCGGCCAGCCGCTTCATATGGAAGATGTCTGGCGCCCAGCCGTCGCGCCCGGCGATCGAGACCCCCTGGTGTCCACGCAGGAGCAGCCAGCCGATGATCGCCGCGCCGGCCATCCGCGAGATGTTCTGGGCCATCGCCGCGCCATCCAGGCCGGTGGCAGGGATCGGCCCGGCGCCGAAGATGAGCGGCAGCGCGATGACGACGTTGAGCACGTTGATTCCGGCTGTCACTAGCATCGGCGTGCGCGTATCGCCGACCCCGCGCAGCACGCCGCCGAGGATGAACATGAGCGCCATGAAGACGTAGCCGATCGACGAGATGCGCTGGAAGCGCGTCCCGGCGTCGATGACGTCCGACTCGGCCCCGAGCATCGCCAGCATCGGATGGGCGAAGGCGAAGACGATGAACGCGACGACAACTGCTAGGAGCAGGCCGGCCGTCGCCGACTGCTTGGCGGCGATGTTGATCCGGCCGTGCTCTCCCGCGCCGAAGGCGTGGGCGACGATGACCGTGGTCCCCATCGAGAGCGCGAAGAAGGCCGAGATGAAGAGCATCTGCAGCTGCTGCGAGGCACCGACGGCCGCGACCTCGGCCGAGCCGAGCCGGCTCACCATCAGGATGGTGATCATGCCGAGGACGCTCTGCAGCAGGTTCTCGAGGATCGCCGGCCAGGCGATGCGCAGGACATCGCGCCGGATCTGCTTTTGGTCGACCGGTGGTGTAGATATGGAAATGGCGTCGGCGGAAGCGCCGGTCGCCACAGGGTCATGCCTGGTCACGTTTGTTTGTGTCTCCGCGCCCGAACCGACGACCGTGAGCGCTGCGGGGGCACTACGTGTCGATAACCTGTTGAGGGTATCAGCGGATGGTCATACCGTCAAACACCCCTCGCGGCGCTCGCATTCCCCGTGCCTATCGTCACGCTTATGTCAATTATCTCTCCGGCATCCAACGATCTGGCATCGCTCCTGCCTGCGGCATTGACCCTACCCTGTACCGCTGGTCAGGCGGTGGCTGCCCGCCTGGACAGTTGCCCGAAACTAGTCGTCCACTGAAGGGCGCGGCGAGAATCGATAGGATTAGCATCGGCCCGGCGGGCTCCATTGACCATGCGCGCCGATTCGGCGGTCGACGATGACCGCGACATTCCTACCTGAAGGGACTGCCCATTCATGTCGATTACGACAGCCACCTCTCCCGCTCAGACCGCCGTCGGCTCGGCTGCCGGCACGCCGATCATCAGCGCGACCAACGTCGTCAAGACGTACAACACCGGCAAGGTGAGCGTCCCGGCGTTGCGCGGGGTGGACTTGACGGTCAACCGCGGCGAGATGGTCGCCATCATGGGGCC
>DAOKZM010000433.1:0-1390 GCA_035325665.1 Thermomicrobiales bacterium
CGCTGAGCCGTCGCCCCGCCGATCTCACTCGCTCATATTGCACGCCGTTGACCCGGCTGGCATGATGCGCCCCGTTTGCCCGACGACGGTCGGGTATCGCTGGGCGGGGAAGAGGCATCGATGCACGGGATCGAGTTTTTCGGCGAGCCGGGCGCGGATGAGACGCGGCCATTCTCCCACGCGACGAAGGCAGCCGGACTGGTCTTCGTCTCGGGCCACTCCGGGGGCGTCCGCGGCACGGCGACTGAGGAAGCTCGCGCCGCGCTCGGGATCATGAAGTCCCTCCTCGAGGAGGCCGGCTCGTCGATGGACCACGTCGTCCAGGTGACACTTCTGATAACAAACTCGGACGACTACGACGAGATCAACCGCGAGTACAAGCAGCACTTTCCGAACGGCCTCCCGGCGCGGCATACTGTCCGCTTCGGCGTGCCGACGCAGGCAAAGTGCGGCTTTTCCTGTATCGCGCTGGCCGGCGACCGGTAGGGGCGCCGACACCGCCCCGCTATACCGCCTCGCCAGGTGGCGTCGTTCGCCCGATGCAGGTATGGCAGACTATTGACCATCGAACCATCGAATGGTAGAAGTAGCCGTCCCGGTATCTGGCACCAGCGGCGGAGCGCAGGCTCCGGCGCGACCTCAGCGATGGAGGAGCCTCTAGCGTGGTACTCCGGCTCATCGTTCGGCGTCTTCTGTTTCTCATCTTGGTGCTGTTCGGCCTGTCCCTGATCACGTTCGGTCTGTCGCGCGTCATCCCCGGTGACCCGGCCCGCCTGGTTGCCGGACCCCGTTCGAGCGCGGAGTCAGTGGCCAAGATCCGCGAGCAGTACGGTTTCGACGACCCGCTCCCGCAGCAGTACGTCCGCTATATGAAGGGCATCCTGACGCTCGACCTGGGTGATTCGACCAGCACGCGCCGGCCGGTTACCGAGGACCTGCGCCAGTATCTGCCGGCCACCGCCGAGCTCGCCTTCGCGGCATTCGTGCTGTCGCTCGTCGTCGGGCTGCCGCTGGGCGTGCTCTCAGCTGTCCGACCGAACAGCATCATCGACAACGTCGGCCGGCTCGTCTCGATCAGCGGGCTGGCGATGCCGTCGTTCTGGCTGGCGCTGATGCTGCAGTTCCTCTTCTTCAGCAAGCTCGGCTGGCTGCCGGACGGCCAACGACTGCCGATCGGGGTGGATCCGCCCGGCCAGATCACCACCTTCTACACCGTCGATGCGCTGCTGCACGGCGATCTGCACCTGTTCTGGGTGGCGTCAAAGCATCTGCTCCTGCCGGCGACCGTCCTCGGCTACGGGTCGCTGGCGGTCGTAACCCGGATGGTCCGCGGCGGCATGCTGGAGATCCTCGGCCAGGACTACGTGCGAACCGCGCGGGCGAAGGGTCT
>DAOKZM010000433.1:1400-3154 GCA_035325665.1 Thermomicrobiales bacterium
GTCTTCAGCAGCAGAATCATCGTGCCCGCGGTGTCACTGGCGCTTTATCCGGCGGCGGTGCTGGCGCGCTACAGCCGCTCCAGCATGCTTGAGGTGCTGCGCGCCGATTACGTGCGAACCGCGCGGGCGAAGGGTCTGGCCGAACGCGCCGTGATCGTGCGCCACGCGCTCAAGAACGCGCTGCTGCCGACCCTCACCGTCGTCGGCCTGCAGATCGGCATCCTGCTGAGCGGCGCGGTGCTGGTCGAGATCGTCTTCTCGTGGCCCGGCCTCGGGCGCTACGCCGTGACCGGGGTCAACCAGTTCGACTACAACGCGATCATGGGGACGACCCTGCTCATCGCGCTCATCTATGTCCTGGTGAATCTCGTCGTCGACGTGCTCTATGTCGTGATCGACCCGAGGATCAGCTACACATGAGTATCGAAGAATCGGTGACCACCACGACGACCCCCGAGACGATCGGGCCACTGACCGCGGCGGAGAAGCGCGCCCGGCTGCAGGAGGACGAGACCTGGCGGACACGGCTGCGCAAGTTCAACCGGCTGTTCTTTCGCGGCAAGCCGCTGAACGTCGCAGGCGCCGCCATCATCCTGGTCTTCATGCTGATGACCATCTTCGGCACGATGCTGGTCCAGTCGCGCGGACCGGAGTATCACGCGACCGCGCCGAAGTGCGGCGGGACGAACTCCTGCATCCTGGAGAAGTTCCAGGGACCGTCGGCGCGGCACTGGTTCGGCACCGACGACCTCGGACGCGACGTATTCTCCCGCGTCGTCGCCGGGGCCAAGTACTCGCTGATCATCGCCGTCGTCATCCTGGCCGTTGCCGTCTCGATCGGAACGCTGATCGGCGCGGTGGCCGGCTATGCCGGAGGCTACGTCGATGAGATCCTGATGCGGGTCACCGACATGTTCCTCGCCTTCCCGGCCCTGATCCTGGCGATCGCCATCTCGGCCTCGCTCGGCCCCAGCCTGCGCAACGCCGTCATCGCGCTGGCGGCCGTCTACTGGCCGTGGTACGCCCGGCTGGTCCGCGCGCAGGTGCTGACGATCCGCTCGCGCGAGTTCATCGAGGCGGCGCGGTCGTCCGGCGCGTCCGACCGGCGGGTGCTGTTGCGCCACATCATCGGCTACGCCATCCTGGCGACGTCGTCGCTCTCGTTCATCGGCCTCGGCGCCCAGCCGCCGACGCCGGAGTGGGGGCGACTGATCACCGACGGCCGGAACTTCTTCCGCGACGCCTGGTGGTACATCTCGTTCCCCGGTATCGCGCTCTCGATCACGGTGCTCGGCTTCAACCTGATCGGCGACGGCCTGCGCGACTACCTGGACCCGCGCACCAAGTCGATCTGACCGGCGCCCGGCTAGCGACGGCGGGCGCCGGCCGACTGCGGGTCGGAGAGCGGCGCGAAACCGCGCTCGCGCAGGGCGCGAGTGGCCGCGCCGTAGAACCGCTCGCCCGCGTCCGGCTCGTCGTAGACCAGCGCGATCCGGCCGTCGGCCAGGAGTTCCGGCTCCAGACCGGCCTCTCTGAGCGCGGCGACGATCGGCTCGCTCTCCTCGCCCTCCTCGGGGACCAGCAGGACCGAGCGACGGAGCCAGACCCTGCGGTAGCCGCGATCCCATTCGCCGAGCGTATAGGCGACGTTCTGCGGCAAGGGCGCGCCGCTCTGCCGCTCGAGGTAGGTCGTCACCTGTGTCAACGCCAGGCCGCTCGCCAACGCCCGGGTGAACGCCTCGGCGGTCAGCGCC
>DAOKZM010000434.1:0-2858 GCA_035325665.1 Thermomicrobiales bacterium
TGATGGCCGGGTTGCGGTGCGTGTTGCCCGTCACCATCAGCCCGAGCCTGACGCGGCTAGTCAGACAGGCAAGACCGGCGAGCGCGGTCCAGCCGTCGAGGGTCGGGCCGTCCTCGCCATCGTAGAGCGAGAAGAAATGGTCGAAGAGCCAGGCCGAGTCCCAGCCGGTCTCCTCAGCCCAACGCCACTGCTCGACCAGCATCGGCCATGGCCGCCAATGCTGGCCGGTCACGATCCCAAAGGTGATGCTATCAGTCATCGGGTTCTGTTTGCTCCCGTCTCACGAATCGCTGCCCGTGGACGGTATCACGCTTCGGGGGCGATGCGTGGCGAGCGGGCGAAGGAGATAGACAGCACACCTCCGGCCAGCATCAGCGCTGCCATCACCGGCCAAATCACGCTCGGATTGGGCAGGTCGAGCGCCACGCCGGCCGCGAATGTCGCCAGCGCGTAGGAGCCACCCCAGACGATGCTGGTGGCCGAGAAGTAGCGCCCGCGCAGGTGGAGCGGCGCCAGCCGCACCGGGATGACCGCCGTCACCGGCATGAAGAGCACCTCCCCGGCAGTGTAGACGGCAAACGCGGCGACGGCCGCGCCAACGCCGAGCGTCGGCGTCGCCAGAATGAGGAGGAAGGCGACCGTCCAGAGGGCAGCCGCCGCGACGAGCGGCGGCCCGACCCGTCCTCGATTGATCCAGGCGGCAATCGGGATCTGGGCGCCGACGACGATAATCGTGTTCAGCAGGAAGAGCGCGCCGATCGTCCCCTCGCCGATCCCCGCCTCCTCGCGCAGAAACGCCGGGACGCTCATCGTGATCTGGGTGAATCCAAACACGAACACGAACAAGATCACGAGGGCGAAGATGAACGTCCGGTCGGGCAGGACGTCGCCCCACGTGCCATGCGCGCCGGACGCATCGGTGGCGTGGAGACGGACGGCCGGGACCGTCCGCCAGACGAGGAGCGCCGCGGCGGCGATCATCGCCGCGCTCAGCACGAAGAGTATCCGGTATTCGCGAAGCCCTCCTCCGGCGACGATGACGCCGCCCAGCATCCCGCCGACGCCGATCCCGACCGCGTTGGCGACGCGCAGCACCGACATCGCCTCCGCCACCCGCGCGCGCTCGGTCAACGACGCGATCGTGGCGTCCGACGAAGGCCAGTAGACCTGGTTGGCGAAGTTGAGCACGAGCGTGATCGCGAGGAACGCCCAGACCGATGTTCCCCACGGGTAGATCGCGGTCGCGGCGGCGACGACCGCCATGCAGGCCAGCAGCACCGGCCGGCCGCCGCGGCGGTCGATCTGGCCGGCGACGAGCGTCAGGAAACCGATGCCGCCGAGGCTCGCCACGGCGATTCCGCTGCCGACGATGCTCGCCCGTAGCCCGACGATCTGCGAGAAGAAGATGACCAGGAACGGGATTGTCATGCCGCGCCCGGTCCAGAGGATCAGGTTACCGAGCGCCATCGACCAGACCGGACGCGGATGCTCGGCGACGAGCGACCGTAGCCGACTTGCGATGCCCGGCGCTGACGCGGCCCGCTGCTCCTCGAGAGTCGTCTCCGACACGCCTGCCCTCCGGGCTCCCGGCCGATCCTCCGACCGGGGTATCATGCCAGCGCTGCCCCGATCGCGGCGCCGTCCAAACGTCGCACTTTCCCCAGGCCAGAGGTACGACAAACCTCGCAGCCGCGTCGCGGTATCTGGAGTTGCGAGGGGCTCACCGCGCGCGGACGCGGACCATGGTCAGGTATGGCGCGACGTCCGCGATGGGAGCATCCTCCCAGCGCGCGCCCCGACCGGCAAACAGCTCGACGACCGCGCGGATGTCGCTACGCGACACACGCCCCCCTAGCCGCGTGTCGAACGCGATCATCCAGCACGGGCCGTCCGGCGTGTCCGGCGCGAAGGCCACGCCGACCCGCTGCCGGCCTGGCGCCTCGACCCAATAGACCCGGTCCCGGTCGACGCCGACCGATTCGCGGTATGGCAGCGCCCGCGCGATCGCAGCGATCTCGTCGGCGACGGCCTGGTTCAGCTCGGGCACGATCATCGGCGCGGGCGTGGTCGGCTCCTTCCGAAACGATCCTTGCGCTATCGCTCGACTCTGCCATACCAACCCGGGAATAGCCAGGTGGCATCCGTGTTGCATGTGACGGGAGCGCGCGACGGTCTCGCGCCGGGATGGAGGAGCTATGAACCCAGCCGATTACTGGGATGCCGCGATGGAAGTCGACGAGTACGTCGGCACGATGACGCTGAATCAGGCGGTATTCGCCGAGCGGATCGAGACGACCGAGCTGACCGACGAGCAGCGCCGGCTGTTCGCCGGGGATCCGGTCAGAATTCTCGTCCTGACTGAGGACTTCTGCGGCGATTCAGCACAACTGATCCCGCCGGTTGCCCGGCTGGCGCGCGAGTCCGACAACGTCGAAGTGCGGGTGCTGCGCCGCGACGAGCATCGCGACCTCGCCGCCGGATACCGCCGCAAGGACGGCTATCAGGCCATCCCGGTGTTCATCGTCCTTGGGTCTGACGGCCAGGAGCGCGGCTTCGTCATCGAGCGGCCCCACCTGGCCTACGCCGAGATGGCTGCCGAGACGCGCCGGTTCGCCGCCGAGCATCCGGAGCTCGAGGGCGTCAACCGGACCTACGACCGGATGCCGGACGCGACCCGGGCGGCGGTCCGCGCCAACGTTGAGCGCTTCCGACTCACGCGGACGACGGAGTGGGTGGCCGCCCTGTTCGACGAGCTGGCCACGGCGGCCTGGGCCGCCGCGCCGGCTGGCGCCGCGCGAGATTGATCGCCGTTCATTTCAGTCACTCCTGACGCCGGATGCGGTGTGACGTGTATGCTC
>DAOKZM010000434.1:2868-3150 GCA_035325665.1 Thermomicrobiales bacterium
CGCTGTCGCAGCGTAACCGGCCGCGACAGGTGTCGCCAGAGACTGACGCCAGGGTCCATCCCAGACGCGCCCGGCGCATGATGCCGTGTGACGTGTATGCTCATTGGTGCTTGTATTCGCAGCGATACGCGCCGCACGCACGAGGCTCATGAGACGACGCCAGCGACCCAATCCATTCTCGACAGCCTCGGCGCGACCGCGACGGCGCGAGCCATTGCCGCTCTACCCGCTGCCGCGGTCGAAGGGTGCGCGTCCCCACGAGCGCCGCGAAACGGAACGCCC
>DAOKZM010000435.1:0-3130 GCA_035325665.1 Thermomicrobiales bacterium
GGCTGATCCAGGCCGGCGCGCGCTTCATCGCCACGAACCCGGACGTCTCCGGGCCGAGCGAGGAGGGCATCGTGCCGGCCACCGGCGCGATCGCGGCGCTGATCGAGGCGGCGATCGGCGCGGCGCCCTACTACATCGGCAAGCCCAACCCGCTGATGATCCGCACCGCGCTCCGCCGTCTCGGCGAGCACTCCCAGAACACGATCATGATCGGCGACCGGATGGACACCGACATCCTGACCGGCATCGAGAGCGGCCTGGAGACCGTGCTCGTGCTGACCGGCGTGACGACGCGCGAGATGGTCGAGCGCTTCCCCTACCAGCCGACCCAGATCGTCCAGTCCGTCGCAGACGTGCCGTAGCGGCTGGGGCGTTGCAGTGGGAACACGGACCAGCGTGACGGAGTCCCGCGTGTCCTGTCATCCTGGCTGGTCCGTGTTGGTGATCATGCCGACACGGCAGCCACTCACCTATCCTGTCATTCTGAGCGCAGCGAAGAATCCGTTCCCCCACGTTTGTTCGCAGCCAACGGGGAAGGACGGATCCTTCACTGCGTTCAGGATGACAAGACAAAAGGTAGACTGCCGAGCCGACGAGACGGCTATTGCGGACTACTGAGCGCCATCGAACGCTGAGAAACGAATGCTATGACGATCGACGAAACGCAGTCCTCGGAATCCATCGAGTACCCCGGCGGGGAGGAGTATGACGCGGAAAACGGGCTGGCCGGGCCGGCCCTGCCGTTCTACCTCGGCCTCGCCGCGGAGACCGGCGGGCCAGCGCTCGACCTGGCCTGCGGCACCGGCTGCCTGACCATCCCGCTGGCGAAGGCGGGGCTGGCCGTGACCGGCGTCGACCTGGCGCCGGAGATGCTCGCCCGGGCCCGCCAGAAGACCGGCGACCTGCCGATCCGCTGGGTCCAGGCCGACATCCGCATGCTCGACCTGGGCGAGCGATTCAACCTGATCACGCTCACCGGCAACGCCTTCCAGGAGTTCCGCACCCGCGCCGACCAGGAGGGGCTGCTCGGCGCCGTCCGCCGCCACCTCGCGCCGGGTGGGCTGTTCGCCTTCGAGACGCGCTTCCCGCGCCCGTCCGAGCTGCTAACGCCGGAGGCGCTGGCGGGCGAGTGGTCGCCGGAGACGGTCTGGCGCTCGTTCGAGGATGACGCGGGGCGGACCGTCACCGTCTCGACCAGCCAGCGCCACGACGCGATCGCGCAGACGGTCGAGTACGTCATCTATCGCCGCTGGGAGGAAGACGGCGAGCCGCGGGTCGAGACCGAGCGCGCCGTGCTGCGCTTCGTCTACCCGCGCGAGATGGATGCGCTGCTCCACTACAACGGCCTCGCCATCCGCGACGTCTACGGCGACTGGGATCGCAGCCCGCTCAGCGGGACTAGCCCGCGGATGATCTACATCTGCCAGTCGCGCGCCTGACGCGGACCGGCCCGCCCCGCGCGATGCGGGACGGGCCGGCCAGGCACTCCGGAGCGATTACTCCTCGGCGTACCAGTTCTCGATGTCGTAGACCTCCATCTCCCAGGAGGAATCGACGTGGCCCTTGAGCCGGTTCGAGAAGCCGGTCAGGCCGTTGCGGTGGACGAGGCCGATCCGGACGACCTCGTTGACGACCAGGTCGTTCATCCCGATGAACAGCTCGGCCTGCGTGTCCGGGTCAAGCTCGGTCTTGGCCTGCAGCCAGAGCTTGTTGAAGTCCTCGTTGACCCAGCGGTTGTAGTTGTTGCCGGACCAGGAGTTCGACTTCTGGGCGATGTCCGTCTCCGGCTCGTTCGACTTGAAGCCGGACATGTAGTCCAGCGGATACGGACTGACCGGACCGTTGGTGAACATGCCGATATCGGCGTAGAAGTGCGAGATCGTATCCGGGTTGCCGGCATCGGACGAGAAGAAGACACCGGCATCGATCGCGCGAAGCTCGATCGACATGCCGATCTGCTCCCAGGACTGCTTCAGGATCTCCTGGGTCTTCTGACGGACCGGGTTGACCGTCGTCATGTAGGAGAGCGCCAACTCCTTGCCGTCCTTCTTGCGCGTGTTGCCATCCAGGATCCAGCCGGCCTCGTCGAGAAGCGCGGCGGCCTTCTCCAGGTCGTACTCCATCGAGGTGTTCGGCGAGTCAAAGGACGTCGGGGCGACGAGCGTGTTCGGCGAGGCCGTGCCGGCTTCGCCGTACAGCTGGGTCGCGATCGTCTCACGGTCGCTCGAGATCCGAATGGCGTCGCGAACCTGCTTGTCCTTGAAGATCGGATGCTCCGTGGTCGGCTCGGAGCGGGCGCCGTCCACCTCAGTGTTCGGGTCGGCGAAGTTGAGCAGCAGCTGCTCGACGCTGTTCCCCTTGGTCGCGACCAGCACACCGGTCGAGGCGCTCGCCGCCATCTGCTCGGCAACCGCCTTCTCGATCTGCAAGTTCCACGAGTAGTCGGTCTCGCCCGACTGGAGCACGGCCCGCGCGGCAGCTGTCGCATCGCCGCCGCCCTTGAGCTCGACCTCGGGGAAGAACGGCTTGTCCGGCTCGCGGAAGTTCTCGTTGATCTCGTAGAGCACCGTGTCGCCGGGGCGGAACTCCTTGACCTTGTAGGGGCCGGTGCCGACGGGGTTGAGGTTGAACGGCGCGTTGCGCGCTTCGGGGCCGAGGACATCGGCGAGGATGTGCTTCGGCAGGACCGCTCCATTGAACGAGCCGGCGAAGGAGGTGAACCAGGCCGGGTTCGGCTCGGCGAACTTGAAGGTGATCGTGTGCTCGTCGACCACCTCGACCTCGGAGATGACGTCGTAGGTCGCGAACGTCGTCGCGGCGACGTCCGGGTTCGTCGCGTACTGCCAGGTGAACTCGACATCCTCGGCGGTGAATGGCTCGCCGTCCGACCAGACGACGTCCGGCTTGAGCTTCCAGGTCACGCTCATGCCGTCGGCGGCGACGCCGCCGTTCTCCAGCGACGGCACCTCGGCGGCCAGGACCGGCTGGAGAGAGCCGTCCGAGTTGAGGTTGACCAGTGGTTCGAGAATCAGACGGGCAGCCAGGCCGTCCTTGTCGCCCTGCGAAAAGTGGGTATTGAAAATCGTCGGCGCCTGCCAGACGAGCAGCCGCAGGAGGTCCCCTACCCCAC
>DAOKZM010000436.1:0-3116 GCA_035325665.1 Thermomicrobiales bacterium
GAGGTCGAGCAGGTCGCCAGCAACGAGCGGCGCCGCCCATCCGACGCCGGGGATCTCCGCCTGCGCGGCGTTGAAGCCGGCTGGCAGCGGGCCCCTCAGGTGGTCCGGCTCAAGCCAACGCCGGAACCGGTCGCTCGGGTAGCCCGCCGCCGGCTCGGCTGCCTCGGATGGATGCACCATGACGCGCGAGAATGCGCCACTCGCGCCGATGTGGTCGAAGTGCGCGTGGGTCTGGAGCACGATCGGCGGCCGATCAGATAGCTGGGCCACCAGCCCGACGAAGTCGCCGACCCCCATGCCGGTATCGAGCACCGCGACCGCTTCCCGCCCCTCCACGAGGTACGACTTGACGTCCTCGGAGTGCAGCGGTTCGGCGATCATCGTTACCCCGTCGGCGAACCGCTCGACTTCGTACCAATCCTGGTACCACTCGCTCATTAGCGCCATCCATTCGGGTTGTTAGTTATCTGGGATATGTTGCCCTGTTCCGGCGCGCAGGCTACGCTGACGCGCTTCCGTCGTCAAGCCGCCGTTGACAGCGTCGGTGAGCGCGCCTATCCTCCTGCCGCTTGCAGGAAACCGAAGTTGGGGGAGAAGTCAGCGTGGCCGAGCCGACGTCGATGTTCGATCTCGTCAAGACGCTCAGCGAGATCCCTGGGCCAACCGGCCAGGAAGACCTCGTCCACCAGTGGTGTGCCGATCGCTGGTCGCGCGTCGCCGAGGAGGTCGTCGTTACCGCCGTCGGCAACGTCGTCGCCCGCGTCGGCGGTCAGGGACCGAACCTGATCGTCCTCGGCCACGGCGATGAACTGGCCCTGATGGTAACGTCGATCAGCGATAACGGACTGCTGCGGGTCTGGCCGGCCGGCCGCGATACGAGAGGGCGCCCAGCGCTCCGTTACGTCCCGATCAACCAGCCAGTCCTTGTGATGGCCGACGACGGTCCGACCGACGGCCAGCTGGTCTACGCCAGCGGGCACGTCATCAGCACCGCCGACCAGAAGGACCACTTCGAGTGGGCCGACTGGTTCGTCGATCTCGGCTACACCAGCCGCGAGCGCGTCGTTAACCTCGGGATCCGCCCCGGCACGCGGATCGTCCTCAACCCCCCGACCCGCCGGCTTGGCGACGCGATCATGGGCAAGGCGATGGACAACCGCGCGGCGCTGGCGATCGCCACATCGGCCGCCGAACGAGCCGACGTTGCGAAGCTACGCCATACCCTCTGGGTTGGATCCACGATTCAGGAGGAGAACGGCCTCCTGGGGGCGTCGAGCATCCCGGACATGGCGGACTTCGGCTTCGCGATCAACCTCGATGTCGGGCTGTGCGGGGACGTGCCGGGGACGAAGCCTGAGACGCACCCGGCGAAACTTGGCGGCGGTCCGATCCTGGTCCACCAGGATGCGTCCGTCCACTATTCGCATCGAATGACGATGGCCCTGGCCGAGGCAGCTGCCGAGCGAGCAATCCCGGTGCAGCACGCGGTCTTCCAGAACTACGGAAGCGACGGCGCCGAACTGATCAGGCGCGGCATCGAGACCGTCCTGCTGACGATGCCGACGCGCTACACCCACTCGCCGAACGAGATGGTGACCGAGCCGGAACTCGTCCAGTGCGTCGACATCATCCTCGCCTATCTGGAGCGCGACCCCTTGCCGCCGCGCTGGGAGGCCGGCAGCTAGACGGTTTCTCGCATCGTCGGGGTGTTCACGCCAATCCGCTTTTCCGCTTAGACGTCGGCGGTCGCGTCGTAGGGGAAGGTCATCCGGACCTGCGTCCCGGCGCCGATAGTGCTCTCGATGACGAGCGAGCCGCCCAGGCGCTCGGCCCGTTCCCGCATGCCCTGGACACCGAACCGGTTCGACGAACGCTCGAGCTTCAGCGTTGACACATCGAAGCCGGGACCCTTGTCGCACACCTCGATACGGATCTCGGAGCTGACCGCGATCACGATCGACACATCGGCGCTCCGCGCATGCTTCCGGCAGTTCGTCAGGGACTCCTGCACGAAGCGGTAGATCGCCGCCTCGACCTTGTCCTCCAGCAGCGGGAGCGTGATCGGAGCGTCGATCGTGACCCGTGCCTCGACCTCGTCCATGTGCTGCTCGGCGAGCTGCTCGATCGCCTCCAGGAGCGACAAGTGCTCGAGCGGCGCCGCGCGCAGGTCCCGGACGGAGCGGCGCGCCTCGTCGAGGTTCGCGCGGGCTAGCGCGAGCGCTCTGTCAATCCGGTTGCTGAGCGGCGAGTCCTCGACCTGCGCACCGATGGCCTCAAGCTGCAGAATGATCCCGACGAGCCCCTGGGCAATCGTGTCATGGATCTCGCGGGCCAGGCGATTCCGCTCCTCCGACACGGCAACGTCCGACGCCTGCTCGAAGAGAATCGCGTTTTCGATCGCGACAGCGGCGACGTTCGCCACGGTCGCCAGCAGCTCGATGTCTCGCCGCCGGTAGCTGTTGGGCGCGTAGGACTGGGCGCTGATACTGCCGATGACCTCGTTACCACGGACAAGCGGGGCGATCAGGATCGACTGCGTCCGCTTCGACATGTCTCCGTAGCGTTCCCAATTCTCCCAGTTGACCGCCTTCGACGCCTCAATAACCTTCGGCACGCGCTCGTTCATTGACTCGTGGTACTCGACGGGCAGATGGACGTCGTGCCGGGGCGAGAATGTCTGCCCGAGGTCGACGATGTAGACGAGATCGTCCGTCCCGTCCGGCTGCCGCAGGATGATCAGGAACGCGTCCGCGATCATGATGCGCGCGATCTCATGGTGGATCGAGCGATAGATCTGCGACAGGTTGAGCGACGACGAGACGACCGCCGAGACGCGGTTGATGGGCCTGCGCCTCCTCGAACAAGCGGGAGTTCTCGATCGCGACGGCGGCATGGTCGGCGAAAAGCCCGAGGATCTCGGCGTCCGATTCCTCGAACGCGCGGTCCGAGATGTTGGAGATCGTCAACACTCCGGTGACCGTGCCACGCACCATCAGGGGCACAGACAGTAACGATCGAGTCCGGTGCTGCTGCTGGACGCGCTGATCCGCGCGCGGATCGGTCGTCACGTCGTTGGAGATGACCGGGCGGCCGCTTCGATAACAGAGTCCGGCGAG
>DAOKZM010000437.1:0-3099 GCA_035325665.1 Thermomicrobiales bacterium
GCACGCCCGGCTTCTCGGGTGCCGACCTGGCGAACCTCGTCAACGAGGCGGCGCTACTGGCGGCGCGCAAGAACAAGAAGATCGTCGAGGCGGCGGACTTCGAGGAAGCCATCGACAAGATCGTGCTCGGCACCGAGCGGGCGTTCGTCATGAGCGAGGAGGAGAAGCGCGTCGTCGCCTACCACGAGTCCGGTCACGCGATCGTCGCGTACTTCTCGCCGGGGGCTGACCCGCTGCGCAAGGTGAGCATCGTGCCCCGCGGCCGGGCGCTCGGCGTCACCGTGCAGTCGCCTGCGGAAGATCGCTTCAACTACAACGAGCGCTACCTGCTGGGCCGTCTGGCCGTCATGATGGGCGGACGCGTCTCAGAGCAGATCGTCTTTGACGAGGTCACCACCGGCGCGCAGAACGACCTGAAGGAGGCAACGCAGCTGGCGCGGCGGATGGTCGGGCTGTGGGGCATGAGCGACGAGGTCGGCCCGATCTACCTCGGCATCGGCGAGCAGCAGGTGTTCCTTGGGCGGGAGATCGCGCAGGATCACGAGGTGAGCGAGCAGCTTCTCAACCGCGCCGACGCCGCGGTGCTGCGGCTGGTCAGCGAGGCGATGGAGCAGGCTCGGCGCATCCTCCTCGCTCAGCGCGATAAGCTCGATCGGCTCGCCGCTACCCTGATCGAGGAGGAGACGGTCGGGCAGGAACAGATCGCCGCGATCCTGGGAGTCCCACCGGTACCCTCGGAAGCGCCGATTGCCGCGGCCGAGTCCGTGGGCGACTGACGATAGCGCGATGATCCGCAGCGGAGATCACAGGGGCAGGGTTGCCAGGGGAACGCCACAACCCTGCCCCGCACGGTCGGCCGTCACCGTTTGCGGTCGATGCGTGTGTGGTGTGCACGACGATAGTAAAAAGGAAGCGTGGAGGCGTGACCGGGCAGCCGGCGGACACGTCGTATAGTCGCTGGTTTGTGGTGGTGGCGACCCTGTTCGTGACCGCCCTCATCACCGCCAACATCGTGGCCGTCAAGCTGGTCGACATCGGTGGGATCATCGTGCCGGCTGGGACCGTCACCCTCTTCCCGATCAGCTACATCCTTGGTGACGTGCTGACCGAGGTCTACGGCTTCCGTCGCGCGCGCCTCGTCATCCAGCTCGGCTTCGTCTGCAACCTGCTGGCGGTCGGCGCGATCTACGCGACCCAGCTCCTGCCCGCCGCGGCCTTCTGGGACGGTCAGGCTGCGTACGAGCGCATCCTGGGGCTGACGCCCCGGCTGCTGGCCGGCTCGCTGGTCGCGTACCTCGTCGGCGAGCTGGCCAACGCGCTGGTGCTGTCGCGGCTCAAGGTGCTGACCGCCGGGCGTTGGCTGTGGATGCGGACCATCGGCTCGACGCTCGTCGGCGAGGGGCTCGACTCGCTCGTGTTCGTGACCATTGCCTTCGCCGGCACGCTGGCGGTGGGCGACCTGGCCCGCACCATCGTCACCGCGTGGCTCGTCAAGTCCGCCTACGAGGCGCTGGCCACGCCGCTGACCTACCTCGTCGTCAACGCGCTGAAGCGATCCGAGGGCATCGACGTCTACGACCGCGAGACCGGCCTCTCGCCACTCTAGCGCTGGAGGAAGCGGTCGGAATCCGGGTCCGAAGCCGGGCGTGTGGCAGCGCGACGGTGCACGTCGGTGCGGGGTTTGCGCGATCGGCGAGCCGCGGCTACGTGGTATGATAAACGCCGCCTGCCGTTCGGATGGGGGCGGTGTACGGCACGTTTGTAACCTGCGAGGCGCGGCAGTTGGCGCGCCGGGAAGGGCTGTGCCGCGTGGGCATCGGAAGCGCGCTGGCCAAACGCATCGCGTTCGTGTTTCCCGGCCAGGGGAGCCAGTACGTCGGCATGGGGAAGGGGCTGTACGAGGCGTCGATCGCCGCTCGGCGCGTCTTCGAACAGGCCGATGATGTGCTGGGCTTCTCCCTCTCGTCGCTCTGCTTCCACGGGCCCGCGGACGAGCTGGACGATACCGTCAACGCCCAGCCGGCGATTCTGACGGTCAGCCTGGCCTACCTGGAGGCGCTCAAGGAGCGCTGGACGGTGCTCGGTCATCCCATCATCAAGCCGGACGTCGTCGCTGGGCACAGTCTGGGCCTGTTCACCGCACTCGTCGCGGCCGGCGTGCTCGACTTTAGCGACGCGCTAAACCTGGTGCGGGAGCGCGGCCGTCTGATGAAGGAGAGCGGCACGCAGACGCCGGGTGGGATGGCTGCCATCCTCGGGATGGAGCGCGAGGCGCTGGAAGAGGTCTGCGCCGAGGCCGGGGCCGTCGGCATCGTGGTCGTGGCCAACGACAACTGCCCAGGGCAGTCGGTCATCTCGGGCGAGGTGCGCGCACTGGAGCGGGCGATGGAGCTGGCGCAGGAGCGCGGCGCGCGGCGCGTGGTGCGGCTGGACATCTCGATCGCGTCGCACTCGCCGCTGATGGAGCGCGCCGGACAGCAGCTTGCCGAGCTGACCAGCCACATGCATTTCCGTGACCCGCAGGTTCCGATCATCGGCAACATCACCGGTCAGATGATGACGACCGTCGACGATATCCGCAGGGAGATCGCGCAGCACGTCGTGCGACCGGTCCAGTGGACCAGCGCCGTGCGCGAGATGGTCAACAACGGCGTCGGCACCTTCCTCGAGGTCGGGCCGGGCAACGTGCTCGGCGGCCTCATTCGCCGCATTCGCGGTGACGTCCAGGTGATCGGCCCCAAGGATTTCGGGCTGGCCGGCTAGGAGGCTGGAGGCGAGCGTGCATCGTGTGGTCGTAACGGGACTGGGCGCCGTAACCCCGGTCGGGCTCAATGTCGAGACGTTCTGGGCCAACCTGCTGGCCGGTGTCTCCGGCGTTGACCGGATTCAGGCGTTCGACCCGTCCGATCTCGAGGTTCAGATCGCGGCCGAGGCGACCGGCTTCAACCCCGAGGATGTCATCGACCGCAAAGCGGCCCGGCGCATGGACCGCTATTCGCACCTGGGCGTGGCCGCGGCCGACGAGGCAATCCGCGACGCCGGGCTGGTCGTCACGCCGGAGAACGCGGACCGGATCGGCGTGATGCTCAACACCGGCGG
>DAOKZM010000438.1:0-3093 GCA_035325665.1 Thermomicrobiales bacterium
TCGGGGACGTGACGCGACCACCGGAGACCGTCAACCCGCCGGTCCAGTCGAGCACGCGCGAGCGGCCGTAGAGACGCTGACGTAGTCCGGGGCGTCGAGCGCGGTGAATTGCGGCGCGCCCCAGTCGGAGACGGTGCGCCAGGCCAACCGGATGCGCCCGCCCTCGTCGAGAGCTGAGACCCCGACCGTGTAGACGATCGACCAAGCGCCGTACTCACCCGCCACGACCGGCCCGGCGGGCGAGATGGTCGCCGAACCCAGCCACTCCGCGGCCGTCCACACCATCGCTACCTCCGTCTCGCGCGAGACCATGGTAGCAGCGGGCGGGTCAGTTCGCGGCGATGGTCGCCGTCATCAGCGTCGGGCCGTCCGGCGCGCCGTCGGGCTGGCCGGTCTCGACGGTGACGACGACCGCGTCGTAGCTCGCGACCCAGCCGAACGGCTCGATCACCAGCGTGGCCTTCCCCCCCTCCGGATCGACCTTCAGCTCGCCGCCACGTGCGTAGTCAGTCCCATTCGGGAAGCGCATCCAGGCGACGTAGCGCTGGTCTCCGGTCGGCGCCGGCAGGTCAACCGCGACGATCAGGGCGCTGTTGGTCTGCCGGTTGACGATCAGCTTGGCCTTGGCGGCCGGCGCCAGCGCTGGGTCGCCGGTGAACTGGGTGATGTAGGTCGAGCCGACCGAGGTCGGCGCCTCGGCCAGCGTCCTGACCGTGCGGTCCTGCTCGGCCTGGATCTCCTCGATGCGCTGCTGCTGGTCGTAGAGCCGGAAGCCCATCATCCCGATGACGAGCAGGAGCAGCGCCGCCGGCACAGCCACGAAGCCGGCCAGACGCGGGCTCGCTGTCAACCAGCCGCGCCAGCGGCGCGGGCGACGCGCGGCAGACGGCACGGGCGCCGGGGCGCGCTCGTCGATCCGCGCCAGTAGCGCGGCGCGAGAGCGCAACGGGACCGGCCGAGCCGGCGCGCCATACGGCAGCGCCTCGACCGTCCGCTCGTAGGTCCGCAGTTCGGAGGCGCACGCATCACAGGAGGCCACGTGTTGACGGACCCGCTCGGCGTCATCCGGGTCAAGCGCGCGGAGCGCGAAGGCCGGGATCAGCCCGCGGACATGGCCGTCGTCCGCCTCGTCCATGCCGGACAGATCATCATGCTCGGCATTCACGGAATACCACCCTCATTCGTCTACCGGTCTAGCGTTCGCCAGGGAGTGCCTCGTCGGCGAGCGCATCCTTCAGCTTCTGCATGCCCAGCCGGAGCCGGGTCTTGATCGTCCCAAGCGGCTCGTCGAGGTACGCGGCGATCTCGCGCTGCGACATCGACTGATAGAACGCCAGCTCGATCGCCAGCCGCTGCGCTTCGGGGAGCGACGCCATGGCGCGGATCACCCGCTCACGTAGCAGGGCTGCTTCGGTCGCCTCCTCGACGTTGGCCGCGTCGTCGATGAGCCCGTTCATCACCTCGTGGACGTCCGTGCCATCGATCCGCTGGGGACGCCGCTGGCGTCGCCGCAGCTCGTCGATCGCCAGGTTGTGGGTGATGCTCAACAACCAGCTGGCGAAGCTGCCGCGAACGGTCCGGTACGTCTCCGCCTGTCGCCAGGTCCGAACGAATGCCTCCTGGAGAATCTCCTCGGCAGTCGATCCGTCACCGACGATGCGCACGGCGAAGGAGTAGACGACCCGCGCGTACCGGCTGTACAGCGCTTCCAGCGCTGCCGTGTCGCCGTCGCAGACCCGGCTCACCAGCACTTCGTCCGCAGGCTCGGCGGACGAGGCCAGGTCGGCGCCACCCGACACCGTCTCCAACCGGCGCGCCCGCTCACTCAACGGACGCTCGCGATGCCGGCATAGGGACGGCACTTCACTATACGGCGGCAGCAGCCTGTAAGGATGTACGCGGATGGCGATACCGGCATGATGCTGATCCCGCTCCATCAGGTCTGACGCATCGATCGCGGCGGGGATGCCCAAAGTATACGTTGGTTCAGGCGCTGCAACGGCCGTGCCTCGGGGCGCCCATGTGTCGCTACAACGCCGATCGCGCCGATCCGTTATGTCCGACTAGCGATGGGCCACCTGGTCGGCCGGCACGGCGGCGTCGCTGGCCGGCGCGGCGCCCGGACGACTGCGGAGCAGCCAGGCGAGCGCGGCCAGCGCCAGCACGACGACGACGAGCGAGACGACCTGCGCCTCCTGCAGGCCCCAGAACCAGACCCGTTCCTCGCGCACGAACGAGATGACGAAGCGCGTCGCGCCGTAGAGCGCGGCATAGACGGCAAAGATCGAGCCGTCCGGCAGCCCTCGTTTGCGCAGCGGCCAGATGACCGCCAGGATCAGCATCGCCATGATCATGTCGTAGACCGGATACGGGTGCGTCGGCACGTTCAGCAGCCGGTTGGGAATGAGCGCGTCCGGGTTGGTGTAGACGAAGGCGAACGGCCAGTCGGTCTGCGCCCCCCAGGCGTCGCCGTTGATCGCGCAGCCGATCCGCCCGATCGCCTGGGCGACGATCAGCCCCGGCGCGATCGAGTCGATGATCTTGCGAAACGGGTACTTGCGCAGCCAGCAGAGGATCGCGACGGTAATAAACCCGCCGATCACCGCGCCCCAGATCGCCAGGCCGCCCTCGTTGATCTTGAGCGACTCGCCGGGGTTATCGATGAAGTAGCCGGCATGGTCGATCAGGTAGAACACGCGCGCGCCGAGTATGCCGCCCGCGATCGACCAGATCACGAACGAGTCGAAGCCCTCCAGCGCCACCCCCCGCTCGCGCAGGCCCACCTGGGTAATCCAGACGGCGACGACGATTGCGACGACCGTCAGCAGCCCGTGCCACGCCAGCACGAACGGTCCGATCTCAAGAAGATTGGGGTCCATCCCGATATGGATCTTCACGTCACCTTCTCCGTTTCCCTACCAATCCTACGCTGTCGGACGCGCCGCCGGACGGCGCGCCTGTGCCGCGGTACAGGGATCCCACCGACCGGACGGGCGTTGACGCACGACCCGCCGGTTGCTACGATCGACCACACAACTGAATACGTCGAACGACGACGAACGGAACGAGTACGCGCCCGGGCACGGGTCAGCG
>DAOKZM010000439.1:0-3092 GCA_035325665.1 Thermomicrobiales bacterium
CCTGAACGTCGTCGCGGCCAGGCCGGCGCCCATATGGCGGGTCGTGGCTGGGGAGTCAGGCGGTGCCTCGGTCTAGCGACGCCGCAGGATATCACGCCCGCCCTCCGCGTACCTACCCGGCCCGCGGGTTGGCGCGGGCCCCGTCGCTGGGCCATACTGCAATGTCGCGGCGGCATCGGCTCCCGCGGGATGGATTACGGGACGTGGTATCGCAGACAGCCGAGCTCGTTCGCTACCGAAGCCTGATCGGCAACCTTGTCGCCAAGGACCTGAAGGTCCGCTACAAGTCGTCCGTGCTAGGCTTCTTCTGGTCCCTGCTCAACCCGCTGCTGATGATGTTGGTGTTCACCTTCGTGTTCACCAAGCTCCTCGGCGAGACGATCCCGAACTTCCCCGTCTTCGTCCTGATCGGGCTGCTGGCTTGGAACTGGACCTCGACAAGCATCTCGGCCGGCACGACCTCGCTGGTCGATAACGCCTCGCTGATCAACAAGGTCTACTTTCCGCGCATCCTCCTGCCGATCTCGGTCGTCGCCTCCAACATGGCCAACTACGTCCTCGCCCTGCCGGTCATCTTCGTCGCGATGATGGTCGCCCGGATGGAGTTCACCCCCTGGCTGCTCTACCTGCCGGTGATCGTCTTCGTCCAGATGACTTTCCTCATCGGCGCCGTCCTCATCCTCTCGGCCATGCACATCTACTCCCGCGACACAACCGTGCTCGTCGAGGTCGGCCTGATGGCCTGGTTCTTCATGACCCCGATCTTCTACCGCGTCGAGGATGTCGCTCCGGATTATGTCTCGTTGATGTACCGGCTCAACCCGATGGCCTCGATCATCGCCGAGCTGCACACCGTCCTCTACTATGGCGGCGTCCCGGATCCCTTCTTCATGGCCCGCACCTTCGCCACCGCCCTGGCCATGGTCGTGATCGGCTATGTCCTGTTCAGCCGCGTCAGTCGCCACCTGGGAGAGCGCCTCTAATGGCCCTGATCGCCCGACCCGACGAGCCGGCCATCGAGTTCCGCGACGTCTCCCGCCGCTTCGTCCTGCACCACGAGCGCCGCGCCTCCTTCCAGGACTGGTTCGTCGGCCTGATCCGCCCGCGCGGCGCGGCCGAGGAATTCTGGGCGCTGCGTGACGTCACCTTCGCTATCCGCCGTGGCGAGACGTTCGGCCTCGTCGGCCGCAACGGCGCTGGCAAGAGCACCCTGTTGAAGCTCGTCACCCGCATCCTCGAACCGTCCAGCGGCTCCGTCCGCGTCAACGGCCGTTCCTACGCCATGCTCGAGCTCGGCGCTGGTTTCCATCCGGAGCTCAGCGGCCGCGACAACGTCTTCCTCAACGGCAGCCTCTACGGCTTCAGCCGCAAGGAGATGGCCCGCCGCTTCGAGCAGATCGTCCAGTTCGCCGAGCTGGAGCGCTTCATCGACACGCCGGTCAAGCACTACTCGTCCGGCATGTACGCCCGCCTCGGCTTCGGCATCGCCGTCCACATGGACCCCGAGATCCTCGTCATCGACGAGGTTCTCGCCGTCGGCGATCAGAACTTCCAGCAAAAGTGCTACCGCGCCCTCGACGAGCTCAAGGCGCGCGGCACGACGATCCTCTTCGTCTCCCACGACGCCAACGCCGTCCGCGCCTTCTGCGACCGCGCCGCCCTCCTCTCCGCCGGCCACCTGCTCGACGTCGGCCCGGCCGAGGACATCGTCGATCACTACCAGCGCCTGCTCCACGACGCCGAGCCGCGCGTCAGCCTCCTCCGCGTCCGCCCGGTCGACGCACTCGGCTTTCCTTGCGACGAGGTGCTGTCCGGCAACGACCTGCGCGTCGAGGTGCTGCTGCGCACCCCGGACGGCAGCGGCACCGCTGGGCTCGGCCTCCAGCTCGACCTCATCGACGACGCCGGGACTCACCTCTTCGGCGCCAGCGTCGAGCTGCCCGCCGAGTTGCCCTGCGCCCAGCAGGCCAGCCAGCGCGAGACCGACCTGCCCGACACCCGCGTCGCCGAGCTCGACATCCGTGCCCTGCCGCTCGCGACCGCCTCGATCCGCTTGGTCGCGACGCTCGTCGACCTCCAGCGCGATGGCCGCGAGGTCGTCGACCGCAGCGAGACGCAGGCCACCGTCGTTCCCGGCGACTACACCGGCCGCGGGCTGCTGCGCCTCGACCACCACTGGTCTTGGGAGACCGGCCCCGCGCCCGACGTCGTCGACATCACCGCCAAGCGCGCCTTCCGCCGCTAACCCTCGTGCGTCCGCCGGGCTGGCGGTCCCCGTATCTTCTGATAGCATCGTGCGGCGTCGTCGTGCGTCCGACCTGGCGTCGGCGCGTCCTGCCTCCCGGCGCGGTCCGACGGCCGCCGGTGGCTCGCGGCTCATCGGTTGACGGGGAGTGACATGGTTTCGATCTTCGCCGCTGCCTGGCGCGTCATCATCAAGCGTGGCCGGGCGGATTGGCTCATCCTCGCCGCGGCGCTGCTGATCGTCACCCTCGCGACCACGCTGCTGTCGTCCGGCCCGATCTACGCCTCGGCCGTCGGCCTGAGCGGCCTCCACCGCACTCTGCACGACGCCGCGGTCGGCGACGCCAACGTCCAGATCAGCGCCCGCATCGTCCCCGACGATGTCCGCCGCTTCGACGACGCGGTCGTCCGCATCGGGACCGAGGCGTTCGCCGCTACCGGCGGCCCAATCGTCCGCACCGGCGTCTCCGACTCCTACGCGCTGCCCGACCAGGAGGAGGTCCGGGACCTCGCCGTATTCAGCTTCTTCGACGGCATCGACCAGCACGCCACGCTCGTCGCTGGCCGCTGGCCGGAGACGACCTCCGGCGTCGTCGAGGCGGCTCTCTCCGACGAAGCCGCCCGCATGCTCGCGCTCTCCGTCGGCGACGAGATTAGGCTGACCAACCGGCGCGACGTCGGCGTCGAAACCACCGTCCGCCTCGTCGGCGCCTACCACGTCAACGACGGCGCTGACCCGTACTGGTGGGACGACGAGCTGGCCCTCGTCGGCGTCGAGGTCGGCCAATCGTTTACCACCTACGGCCCGTTCGTCGTCACTCCGGCGACCTTCTTCTCTCCGTCCGTCA
>DAOKZM010000440.1:0-2287 GCA_035325665.1 Thermomicrobiales bacterium
ACGAACTATCCAACGAACGAAATGAGGGCCAGAAGCCGGCCCCTCGTCCTGTCATCCTGAGGCCGCAGCCGAAGGATCCGTTCCCCTGAGTACAAACACAGACAACGCAGAAGGGACGGATTCTTCACTGCCGGGAGCCCTCTGGGCCTCGGATGACAGAGGCGCGCGATCGACTGCCGCGTCCAACGCTGCTAGTAGCCAACAACATCACTCGGCTATCCCGTCCCGTCCTCGCTCGCCAGGCGCCGGAGCTCATAGAGCGTGGTGAGGGCGTCGAGCGGCGAGAGGCCGTCGACCTCCAGTTCGCGGAGGCGGGTGACGGCGGGATGGGCGCCGCCGAAGAGGGTCAGCTGCAGCGGCGCTTCCGGCCGGGTAGAGACCGCATGGCGGCGGTCGTCGCGGGCGCCATCCGCGGCAGCGCGCTCCAATTCGCCGAGCACCTCGCCGGCTCGCCGGACGACCTGCTTCGGCAGCCCGGCCAGCTGAGCGACGTAGACACCATACGACCGATCCGCGCCGCCCGGCACGACGCGGTGCAAGAATGTGACGCGGTCGCCGGCCTCGAGCACGTCCAGCCGGTAGTTGCGCACGCGCGGCAGGACGTCGGCCAGCGCGGTCAGCTCGTGGTAGTGGGTGGCGAAGAGCGTCTTGCAGCCGAGCCGCGGCGTATTGTGGATGTACTCGACGATCGCCGTCGCGATCGCCAACCCGTCGTAGGTGCTCGTCCCGCGGCCGATCTCGTCGAGGACCACCAGCGAGCGCGGCGTGGCGTGGTTGAGGATCGCCGCCGTCTCCAGCATCTCGACCATGAAGGTGGACTGCCCGCTGGCAAGATCGTCCTGCGCGCCGATGCGGGTGAAGATGCGGTCGACGACGCCGATCCGCGCCCGCGTGGCCGGGACGAACGAGCCGACCTGGGCCAGCAGGACGATCAGCGCGACCTGGCGCAGATAGGTGGACTTGCCGGCCATGTTCGGGCCAGTCAGGATCGCGATCCGGCCGTCCGCGTCGGAGAGGCGCGCGTCGTTCGGCACGAACTCGCCGCGCGGCATCCCGGCATCGACGATCGGGTGCCGCCCCCCGTCGATCTCCAACAAATCGTCGTCCACCAGCTCCGGACGGACGTAACCGCGCGTTGCCGCGACCTCGGCCAGGCTCGCCAGCGTGTCGAGCGTCGCGACCGCCCGCGCGGCGTCGCGGATGCGGACCGCTTCGGCGGCGACGGTCGCGATCAGCCGGCCCCACGCATCCGCCTCGGCCAGGCTGATGCGCTCCTCGGCGGCCAGCACGCGCTGCTCGGCCTCCTTCAGGTCGGGCGTGATGTAGCGTTCGGCGTTGACGAGAGTCTGCTTGCGGAGGTAGTCGTCCGGCACAGCCTCGCGGCTGGCGTTGGACACCTCGATGTAGTAGCCGAAGACCTTGTTGAAGCCGACCTTGAGACCTTTGATGCCGCTCCGCTCGCGCTCGCGCTGCTCCAGCGTGGCGATGTAGGTCTTGTCGCGCGAGAGCATGTCACGCAGCCCGTCCAGCTCGGAGCTATAGCCCGGCCGGATGACCCCGCCATGCGGGAGCAGGCTGGGCGGGTCATCGACCACCGCGCTCTCGATCTCGTCGGCCGCGCGGTCGGCGACCGGCTCGAGGCGGACGATCTCCGGCGGCCCGCTACCGCTAACCAGCGCGGCTAGCGCCGGCAGACGCCGCAGCGAGGCCCCGAGCGACGACACCTCGCGCGGCTGTGCCTGGGCGTTCACCACCGGGTTGATGACGCGCTCGATGTCGCCGACGCCGCGAAGCTGTTCGCGCAGCCGGCTGCGAAGCAGCGCATCACCGATCAGCCACTGCACGCCGTCGTAACGCCGCTCGATCTCGGCGCGGTCGAGCAGCGGCTGCCCGACCCACCGGCGCAGCAGCCGCGCGCCCAGTGGCGTGCGGGTCGCGTCGAGGGTCTGCACCAGCGTCGGTCCTCCACCACGCGACGACGACTCGACCAGCTCCAGGTTGCGCCGCGTCTGGGCGTCGAGGCTCATGAAGCGCGAGGTGGAGTAGGTCGCGAGGCTCGTGATCTGGCGCAGGCTGGCGAGCTGGGTCGACTGCAAATAGGCGAGCAGCGCGCCGGCCGCCCGCGTCGCCAGCGGGGCGTCCTCGCAGCCGAACGGCTCCAGCGTCGCCACTGCGAAGTGCTCGCAGAGGGTCTCGCGCGCCGCGTCGGGCCGCCAGTCGGCCGCGCCGATCGCCGAGCGGGTAACGCCGTCTGGGAGGAGCGCCGCCAGCGGCTCGTCGTCGCGGC
>DAOKZM010000440.1:2297-3091 GCA_035325665.1 Thermomicrobiales bacterium
GACGGGTTGATTTACCCCGGCGTGAACGTATGGGGCGTGGACCTCGGCGGGATGTCGCCCGAGGAAGCCGTGCAGGCGCTCGACGGCCAGTTCGACTACCCGCAGACCTCGACGATCACCTTCCGCGACGGCAGCAACGTCTGGCCGGTGAGCGCGGGCCAGCTTGGCGTCGGCTTCGACGTGGCCCGCACCATCCAGGCGGCCTATGAAGTGGGCCGCCAGCCCAGCCTGATCGCCGTCGGATAGCAGCGCGACGATGTACGAGTTACCGTCGCCGGAGACGAAGGCCGGGTCGGTGACGGTGCCGGGGGTAACGACACTGGTGACCTGGCGCTCGATCAGATCGCGGCCGTTCGGCTGGGTCAGCTGCTCGGCAATCGCTACCTTGTGCCCCGCCGCCAGCAGCCGGGCGATGTATCCCTCGGCGGCGTGGTAGGGGATGCCGGCCAGCGGCACCCGGTTCCCTTTGCCCATCTCCCGCGAGGTCAGCGTGATCCCCAGTACCCGCGCGACCGTCTCGGCGTCGCCGTCAAACGTCTCGTAGAAATCGCCCAACCGGAAGAAGACGATGATGTCCGGATACTGGCGCTTGATCGTCAGGTACTGGCGGCGGACCGGGGTCATGGAGAGACCTCACCCCCCTGCCCCCCTCTCCCGTGGGGAGAGGGGGGTGTCCAGTGTGGCGGTAGGTGGGTGTCGGGTGGACGGATCGGCCGCTGCGAACCTCTCCCACGACCCAGAGACGGGTGATGCATATTCGGTGGAACAGGAAGAAAGGTATCGAGTCGCGTTAG
>DAOKZM010000441.1:0-3071 GCA_035325665.1 Thermomicrobiales bacterium
CCATATCGGGCGCTGCGACACAGCATCGCGAACGCTGGTCGCGGCCGTCCCCCGATGGGGCAGGCTATGGTTGGACGAACGGGTCGGGGACCAGGACGATCGTGCCCTCGCGTGCCACCACGCCGAAATGCCGCACGTCCAGCGTCAACACCCGCCCCCCGTTCCGCTCGGCGCACGCTATGACGGCGGCGTCGACAAGACCAAGATGAAGATCATCGTACCGCCGGATCAGGATATGGATGCGCGAGAAGTCATTGTCGCCACAGTCGAGGACGAAGCGACCGTCCCTGAGGTCCTCGACGAACGCTTCCAGGACCGCGAGCGACAGCCGTCGTTCGATCAGATATCCCATCTCTCCGAGCGCCGCGGCAGGAACGAGCCACGGACCATGATCCGCTACAAGCTCGGATACGACGCGCTCGTGGTCTGGATCAGCCCGGTTGAGGGCTGCGAAGATGGCGGAGGTATCGAGGGTAATCACGAGGGACGCCAGTTGTCTCGAAGCCACTCCTCCGCGTCCGCACCGCTCAGCTCCGGATCACTCCCAAGACCGATGGATCGTGGCAGCGACCGGGGGAACTGATCGGCGTATCGCGCGATCGCCTCACGGATAAGCTCTGCTTGAGATCGTCCAGTCCGTCGCGCTTCGTCTCGAAGCCAACGGTGAAGATCGGCGGGTAGGTAGAGTGTCGTCTTCTCCATGGTCAATGTCCCGTCCGTAGTTCTGCCGCCTACCATATATGGTATGATATCGCAATCAGACTGCCTGTGTATCGATATGCCGTTCGTGGCTTGACCGGTGTTCAGCGTCTTCGCCGAAGCTGGCCAACCTAACGGGCACAATCAGCGCGTAGAAACAGCATGGAGGTTGGGTGGCGTCCACCGGCAGGGTGACCGACGGGGTCCGGGCGGGGATCGTGCGGACGTTCGATTCGCTGCGCGTGCCGCAGTACCGCCTGCTCTGGCTCGGGATGCTCTTCTCGATTGGCGCGATGCAGATCGACCTCGTCGCCCGCGCCTGGCTGGCCTATGACCTCTCCGCCTCGGGCCTGACGCTCGGGCTGGTGACGGCGGCGCGCGGCCTGCCGCAGCTCATCCTCTCGCCCTACAGCGGGGTCGCCGCCGACCGCTACGACAAGCGCGCCCTGCTCGTCTGGTCGCAGTCGGCGGTGTTTGTGCTGGCGCTGGCCAACGCGATTCTCGTCCATGCCGGGGTGATCGAGATCTGGCACCTGGTCGTGCTCGGCCTGGCCCAGGGGATCGCCAACCCGTTCACGATGCCGACGCGGACAGCGCTGATCCCCGACCTCGTCGCGCCGCGCCGGATCCCGAACGCGCTGGCGCTCGAATCGACCGGGCGCAACATCAACCGCATCCTCTCGCCGGCACTGGCCGGCGTCTGCCTGGCGATTAGCCCGGCGCTGGCCTTCTACGCGATCGCCGCCGGCTACGGACTGGCCGTCCTGACCCTCTACCGGCTGCCGCGCGGCCTGCGCGGCGACGACAGCGGGCAGGGAGCGATGAGTGAGATGATGGCCGGCTTCCGCTACATCTGGGAGCGGCCGTCGCTGTTCGGCCTGCTGGCGCTGGCCTATGTGCCGATCCTGCTAGGGATGCCGTTCCAGTCGCTGCTGCCGATCTTTCAGGTCGAGGTGCTGGCGATCAGCGAGTCGGCGCTCGGGTTCATGTACACCGCGATCGGCGTCGGCGCGATCGTCGGCTCGGTCGTCATCGCCGCGATCGCCGAGTCGCCGCACAAGAACCGCATCCAGATGGCCTCCGGCGTCGTCTTCGGGATCACCCTGTTCCTCTTCGCGCTCTCGACGAGCTACGCGCTCTCGCTGGTCCTGCTGCTGCTGGTCGGCTTCTTCAGCACCGGCTACCTGACGATCAACCGGATGCTGGTCGGCCTGCAGACCGAGCGCGGGATGTACGGCCGGGTGATGGCGATGTACGGCATGACCTGGTCGCTGATGCCGATCGCGCTGTTGCCGTTCGGGGCGCTGGTAGACCTCTTCGGTGTCGCGGCCACTGTCGCCGCCTCGGGCATCCTGGTCGCAGTCTTCATCGGCGCGATCGCTCTGATGTTCGCCGGCTACTTCCTGCGCGCCTCCGATACGCCGAGCCTGAGCGGGTCGAAGGCGCGCGAGTAGGAGCGCGCTGCGGTGGGACACGGCGGCAGAATCGCCACCGTGTCCCACGAGGTGATCAGGCCACCCTGGCCGCCTGGACGTCGAGGTCGATGCGGATCGTGCGGCCGACGAAGACGCCGCCCCCGTCGAGCGGGAAATTCCAGGTCATGCCCCAGTCGACACGGTCGATCGTCGTGCCGGCGCTGAAGACGATTCTCTCGACGCCCCAGGGATCGACGACCGCGCCCTGGAATGCGGCATCGAGGACGACGGGGCGGCTCACTCCGCGAATCTGGAGGTCGCCGTGGACGAGCAAGCGTCTGCCCCCCGCCTTGACCGACTGAGACTGGAAGACGATCAGCGGGTACTCCGACATGCTCAGGAAGTCGCTCGAACGCAGGTGGTCATCGCGGCGGTGGTTGATGGTATCGACGCTGGCGGCGTCGATCGTGACCTGGACCGACGACTCCGCGATCGGGTCGCCAACCACGATCTCGCCCGCGAACAGCGTGAAGACGCCGTGGCCCCGAGCCACCTTCAGGTACTGCACGTCGAACCCAATGCGCGAGGCCCCAGGGTTGATCTCGTAGCGGCCGGCCGGCAGATCTGGAGTCGTGGCCTGTCGACCTGGTGTCGTTGAAACCATTGCGGGATCCTCCTCGATCTTCGCGCCTCGCCGTCGAAGCGCGCGTATTGCGCCAACGGTTCTGATAACACCGCCCGATCAGCGGGTGTGACACCGCCTGACATGCCACGCGTTCGATGTCGATAGCGGCGTGCCGCGAGACGACCGCGAGGGAGGCGCCAGATGGCGATTGGCGACGTGACGCTGCGCGCGATCGCGGGGGACGGGCTGCCGCCGCGGGCGGTGCATCTGGGCGAGCGGGGCGAAGCGCAGACGACGGCTTAGCGCCCGAAGTAGCGGTCCGCCGCCCGGAC
>DAOKZM010000442.1:0-3070 GCA_035325665.1 Thermomicrobiales bacterium
CGGCACGCGCCGCAGCACGCCGCCCGGACCCCGCCGGCCGGCCTCTCCCTCTGCCTCCGTCTCGGCTCGCTCCGCGCCCGCCACCGACCGCCCTGCCTCCGGCACGCCATCGCCCGGCCATCGGCGCCGGGCGAACGCGATAGTATAGCCGCCGAGCACGCCCGCGCAGCAGTCGTCACGCCGAAAGGAACCCGTCGATGCCCGACCGCCTGATCGACCTCTCCAGCGACACCGCGACCCGCCCCTCGGCCGAGATGCGCCGCTTCATGGCCGAGGCCGAGGTCGGCGACGAGCAGAACCGCGAGGACCCGACCGTCAACCTGCTGCAGGACATGGTCGCCGAGCTGCTGGGCAAGGAGGAGGCGCTCTTCCTGCCCTCGGGGACGATGTGCAACGCGATCGCGATCACCCTCCACACCCGCCCCGGCGACGAGATCATCCTCGACAGCCACGCCCACCCCTACACCTCCGAGGGTGGCGGCCCGGCCGCGCTGGCCGGCGTCTCGTTCGCCCTGCTCGACGGCGACCGCGGCATCTTCACCCCCGAGCAGGTTCGCGAGGCGATCCGCGACAGCGGGCCGCACTCGCCGCGCTCGCGGCTGCTCTCGATCGAGAACACGACCAACTACGGGACCGGGAAGGTCTGGCCGCTGGAGGGCGTCCGCGCCGTCGCCGCCGTCGCCCGCGAGCACGGGCTGCGGGTCCACATGGACGGCGCGCGGCTGCTGAACGCCGTCGTCGCTGGCGGCACAGCGGCGCGCGACTACGCTGCTCAGGTGGACACGACCTGGATCGACCTGTCAAAGGGTCTGGGCGCGCCGGTCGGCGCGGTGCTGGCCGGCTCGCGCGCCGACATAGCCGAGGCGCGGCGGCTGAAGCACCGCTTCGGCGGGGCGATGCGCCAGGCCGGCATCATCGCGGCCGGCGGGGTCTACGCGCTGCGCCACAACGTCGAGCGCCTCGCCGACGACCACGCCAACGCCCGGCTGCTGGCCGAGGGGCTGGCCGGCATCCCCGGCATCCAGTGCGACCCGGCCGCCATCGAGACGAACATCGTCCACTTCGACGTCGCCGAGACCGGCCGCACCGGCGGCGAGATCAACGCCGCCATCACCGAGCGCGGCGTCCGCATGGGCGGCGGCCGCGCCACCCGCATGCGCGCCGTCACCCACTTGGATGTCTCCCGCGCCGACATCGAACGCGCCGTCGAGGTCATGCGCGAGGCGGTGTTGGCGGGGTAGGCGGTCGGGACGCGGGACATGGGACGCGGGGTGTAGGGGCGTATGGCATACGCCCGTTTGGCTGCCGACCGGCCCGGGAACATGCCATCCCCGTCCCCTGTCGTCCTCTACCCAGAGGGCGCCCGCGCAGGCGGAGGACCTCCCTGCGTTCGCCTACGTCCGGCGCGGGGGAGATGTTTCGGCTGCGGCCTCAACATGACAGGACAGAGGGGACGCTTCCGGCCCGACTGGGTCAGCCTCGCCGAGCCATCACGACGACAGCGCGAGACGCTCCAACGGGTCCGCGAGGGCCAGCCGCCTCAGCTGCCTGATCCGCTGGGCGACTCGCGCAATCTGGGCGAGGACGGCGTCCGGCGGTCCTACAAGGTCGAGCGCGACGACCTCCAGCCGCTTGCCGGCGTGGACGACCTCGTGGCTGGCCGGCTCGTCCTCGCCGGCTGCGTAGACCTCCTCGCTCGCCGAGCAGTGGATGTGGACAAGAGGCGCCTTCGACATCCGGCAGCCCTCCTTGTGATCTACCAGTCGGCGAGATGCTGATACCTACGACTATAGGCGATCCGGAGCGCGATCGGGGCATACTGCGACGGGAGGACCATTCGGCCCTCCCGCGTTCGGCATCAGAATCGATTGTTGACTCAGGCGTCGAGCGGGGAGTGGAGGCGGCGGAGGAGGGCGCGGGCGACGCCGTTGCGGGCGCCGAGCGGGCGGGCCTCCTCGCGCGCCGGGAGGTCGAAGACGTCAAGGTAGTGGATGCGCATCGCCGGGTGGCCGAGGTCGGCCAGCGACTGGCGCGTCTGCACGTCGGCGTAGCGGGTCATGATGTCGCGATGGTCGATCATGAGACTCTCCCCTTGGGAAACCGGTCTGCTAGGCGCCGTTGCGGCGGGCCCGGACCAGCCGGGCGCGAGGGGCGGCGCTGGCCTCGCGAATGCGATCGTTGGTGATGGTCTCCGCGAGACGGATGGCGGTGTTGGGGTCGATCACGAACATCGGTCTTCCTCCGGGCCTCTCTTGACGCGACGACCGTAACTTGTTACAGTCATTTTACTGGTTACACTATAACAGGATGGGTGTAACCTGTCAATGATTTTTAGCCAGTTACGGTAGTGGGGCTTGCCGGCTGGAGGGGTGTTATGCCGGACTCAATTCCCGTTGCGGAACGCTTCGACCTGGACGCTGGGGCGCTCAGCCTGGACTACGTGAACACGCTCGACGACCGTTACGACGAGCAGCCCGCGGAGCGCATAAGGGACTACGACGATCTGCTGGCCTTCGCCGAAGCGGCCGGCGCTGTGGACGCCGATGAGGCTGGGCAGCTGGCGGCATTGGCGCTGGCCCAGCCCGGGGCTGCGGCGACGCTACTGGCCGAGGCGTTGGTGTTGCGCGAGACGCTGTTCCCGATCTTCGCCGCCACAGCAGCCGGCAGCGCTCCGGACCAGGCCGATCTCGACCGGCTGACCCCGTGGGTGGGCCGCGTCTGCCGGCACGGCTGGCTGCGCGCCGAGGGCGACCGCGTAACCTGGGAGTGGGAGGCAATCGACGAGGACGACCCGGCGTCGCTCGAGCGCCCGCTCTGGCCGGTCGTGCATGACGCCGTCGAGCTGCTGACCCACGGCGATACCAGCCGCCTGCGCGAGTGCGCCGCCCACGACTGCGGCTGGCTGTTCCTCGACACTACCCGCAACCGCAGCCGTCGCTGGTGCAGCATGCAGACCTGCGGCAACCGCGCCAAGGTCAGCCACTTCCGCGAGCGGCAGAGGGGATGACGGTGGGACGCTTCGCGTCGGGACGTGGGACGCGGGACGCGGGACGCGATGATCGTAGGGGCG
>DAOKZM010000443.1:0-3065 GCA_035325665.1 Thermomicrobiales bacterium
CGGACCGGCCGGGCTGCTGCGCCTGGAGTTCAGGCCGGCGCGGCCGGAGTGGTGGGATGGCTGGCTGCGACGCTGGCTCGGTCCGACGGTGATCGTCGATGGCGGCGCCGGCGCGGCGGATGCGGTCGTCGAGCAGGCGCTGGCCGAGCTCGACGCCTACGCCGCCGGCCGCCTCGTGGAGCTTGACACGCCGCTCGACCTGCGTGGCACGCCGTTTCAGCAGGCGGTCTGGGCGGCGGTGCGGGCGGTGCCGTACGGCGAGACGCGCAGCTACGGCCAGGTGGCCGCCGGGATCGGCCGGCCGCGGGCCGTGCGCGCGACCGGCGCGGCCAACGGCGCGAACCCGCTGTCGATCTACGTCCCCTGCCACCGGATCATCGGCGCCGACGGCAACCTGCGCGACTACGGCGGCGGGCTGGAGATCAAGGCGGCGCTGCTGGATCTGGAGCGCGGGGCTAGCTCCCGGCTGCTTCCAGCCGGCTGATCGTCTGCTCCAGCCAGCCGATCTCGGCGTCGAGCAGCACCAGGTCGTGCTCGAGCGCTAGCCGTGGGTTGCTGCCCTCGGAGTGGGCGACCACAAAAGCGGCCGTCTCCTCGCGGTGGGCGATGACCTCGGCCAGCCGCTCGCGGAGGAGCGCCGCGCGTTCCGCGTCCGGCAGCAGATCCCAGAACAGGATCGGGATGTTGATCGGGTTGATGAAGCGGTCGCCGTGGCGCAGCTCCTGGCGCAGGAGGACGAGCAGCCGCTCGCGGCCAGCCGGCGTGATGCCATAGACCATGCGCTCCGGCCGGCGGCCGTCCCGCTCGACCTCTCGCTCGACAAGCCCGCGCGCGAGCAGCCGCTCCAGCGTCCGGTAGGCAGTCGGCTTCTTCAGCGATGAGACGAGCCGCAGCCGATGCTCGAGAAACGCGCTCAGCGCGTAGCCGTGCATCCGTTCGTGATGAAGCAGCCCAAGGATCAGAAGCTCAGCGCTGCTGGTTGTCGTCATGCGCCCCTCCGATTGCGGCAGCGTCGCCCCGTGCGCGAAACCATACCACGGTGATACGATCTCTCCGAGAATAGTCCGCGGTGACTATACGGGTCGCGTCGCCGGGTCGGCGACGGAGTGAGGAGAACCTGATGTTCCTCGCGCTTCGCGAGTTGCGCCATTCGCGCCTGCGCTACCTGATGATCGCGCTGGTGATTACGCTGGTGGCCTGGCTCGTCTTCCTGCTGTCCGGCCTGGCCAACGGGCTGGCGACCGACAACGGCGCGGCGCTCGACCAGATGCCGGCCGACGGGCTGGTCTACCAGTCCGACGTGCGCTTCTACCTCCACCGCTCGCTCCTGCCGATGGAGGACGTCCAGGCGGTGCGGGACGTGGCGGGAGTCGGTGACGCGACGCCGCTCGGTCACCTGACGGTCACGACGACGCCGGAGGGCAAGACCGATAAGATCGACGCGACGGTCCTGGCGATCGACCCGGCCGGCTTCATCGCGCCGTCGCTCTCCTCCGGGCAGATGTTCGATCCCGCGGCGCCGGACCAGGTCGTCGTTGACACGACGTTCAAGCGCTACGGAGTCGCCCTCGGCGACGTCTTGCTGATCGAGCCATCCGGCGAGCGGCTGACCGTCGCCGGGTTCACCGAGAACCAGACCTACAATCACCTGCCGGTCGTCTTCATGAGCATCCCGCGCTGGCAGGGCCTGAAGTACGCCGCGCCGGGGTCGAGCGGCAGCGTCACCGACCCGATCAGCGCCGTCGCGGTGCGCGGAGACGACGGGATCGGCGATCGCATCGACGCTCAAGTGCCTGGCGTCGAGTTCGCCTCGATGCAGACCGCCATCCAGAACCTGCCCGGCTACAGCGCCGAGATGGGCACGGTGACGACGATCCTCGTCTTCCTGTTCGTCATCGCCGCGCTCGTCCTGGCGGCCTTCTTCTACGTCATCACCCTGCAGAAGACCAACCAGCTCGGCGTGCTCAAGGCGCTCGGCGCGCGGATGTCCTACCTCGCCTGGGACCTCGTCAGCCAGGTCGTGATCCTGACCGTCGTCGGCGTCGTGCTCGGCGCCGCGTTGTCCTATCTCGTCGCGCAAATGATCCCGGCCGACGTCCCATTCGCGCTCTCGAACCGGCTGGTCGTGATCTACGGAATCGTCCTGCTGCTCGTTTCGCTGCTGGGGACGATCCTATCGCTGGTCCGCATCGCGCGGATCGACGCGCTGATCGCCATCGGAAGGGTGGACTGACCGTGACTACACTCTCGCTCGACGGGATCTCGAAGATCTACGGCGATGCCGGTGACCAGGTCGTCGCCCTCGCTGACGTGTCGCTGAGCCTGGAGCGCGGCGAGCTGCTCGCCGTCGTCGGACCGTCCGGCTCGGGCAAGACCACTCTGCTGGCTATCGCCGGGCTGCTACTCCGGCCGACCGCCGGCCGGGTCGTCCTGAACGGGCGTGAGATCGGCGACCTCTCGGACCGTGATATGGCCGACCTGCGGTTGCGCCACATCGGCTTCGTCCTGCAATCGTCCAATCTGCTGCCCTACCTGACTGCCCGCGACCAGCTGCTGCTCGTCGCCGAGCTCGCCGGCCGACGAGACCGCGCAGCCGGGGCGCGCGCCGACCAGCTGCTGGAGGAGCTCGGACTCGGCGCCCGGACGCGGCACTACCCAGAGGCGCTCTCCGGTGGCGAGCGCCAGCGGGTCGCGATCGCCCGCGCGCTGATGAACGAGCCGGGGGTCATCCTGGCCGACGAGCCGACTGCAAACCTCGACTTCCAGCGCGGCCACGAGGTCGTCTCGATGCTGGCCCGCGAGGTCCGCTCACGCGACACCGCCGCGATCATGGTCACCCACGACGAGCGCATGCTCGACCTGTGCGACCGGGTCGTCAGGATCGCCGACGGGCGGCTGTCGCCGGATATGAGTTGGGCAGCTCAGGAGACCGTCTCGGCCGGGTCGTGAGCCCGCGCCCGCGCCGGCAGCAGCTGGCCGGCCGCGGCTGGGCCGACCGCGACGGCGGTGAAGGCGACCGCCAGGATCGCCAGCACGAGCAGGTGGTGGGCCGGGAGGACGTGGGC
>DAOKZM010000444.1:0-3052 GCA_035325665.1 Thermomicrobiales bacterium
CTGAATCGCCCGGATCTGGAGCCGGATGGCGGTGACCTGGCCCGGCAGCTCCCGCCTGGGTCGCCGCGACGGGTCGCGCGCCTCGGCGGCGACATCGGCGTCGGTGAGCGTGCGAAGCAGGTCGGGCTGGAACTCCGCGGGGGTGACGAGCGTCTCGGCCATGCTGGTTCCTTCGTTCGAGCGGTCCGTGTCGCGGCTCATTGGCACGACAGCGTCGCGTGCGGATGGGCGTAGACGGCGTAGGCCAGCCAGGTGGCATCCCCATCGGCCCGCGCCTGCTCGCGCGCTTCCACCGCCGCCTCGGCGACGGTCTTGCCGGCCAGCAGCTGGGTATAGAACGTCTCGGTGAAGACACGGGCCGGCACGTCGCCGACCGACCAGAGGGTGCCGACGAACGCGCCGGCCTGGCCCTTCAGAAACGCCTGGGCGAACCCGCCGATGCCGGTCAGTCGATAGCCCGCCCGTCCTGCCTGGCAGGCGTTGAGCACGATGATCGGGCGGGTGCCGTCTGGCCCGCGCAGGTTGCTGCGCGTGTCGGCGGTCGTGGCCGAGAGGTAGGACGGCACGTAGGTACCGTCGTCGTAGCGCCCCTGGAGGACGAGCTTCGCGTCGGTGACGTTGTCCGCCTCGGCCACGCCGTGGCAGGCGAAGTGGAGGAGGTCGAACGCGCCGGGGGACGACAGCAGTTCGCGGACCGGGTTGGGCTGCGACTCGACCGCCGTCGCGCCGAAGGTCGCTTCGAGGAACTGGCGCTCGGCGATGGTCTCCGGCAACTGGTAGCGTGGGTCGGGGTACTCGGGGATGACGTAGCGGGCCTGCCCCGGCCGGACGCGCAGCTCGCTCGGCGGCCAGCCGCCCTGATACAGCCAGCGGACCAGGCCCATCTGCCCCAGGAAGCGCGTCTCTTCCGGGAACGGCTTGCCCGGCTCCCGAAGGTGGACGAGCTCCCAGGGGATGAACGGCTCGTTCCCCAGCACCTGGATGCTCGTCAGCCGGTCGCGATTGTCCCAGAGGATCTGCTGCAGCGGCTCGGGAACCAGCTCATTGAGCAGGTCGACGCCGAACTCGCGCAGCTCCTCGGTGAACTCGGCGACGTCCTGGTCGCTACTGAGCCAGCGGTCCTCGATGCTCTTGTACAGCGCGGCGACGTAGGTCACCCGGTTGCCGACGATCGGCTTCGATTCCCAGTAGCCGAGCAGGTTGAGCGCCGGAGCCTCGAGCTCGTACGTGTAGATCATGCTCCCGCCGCGCTCGGCCTGCGCGATCCGGAGCTGGTGCAGCGGGGCGGCCAGCGGAGTCCCGCTGCTGCCGCTCGCCTCGGCGGACAGCATCTGGCGCGGGCGCTCGGTCGAGCGTGTGACCGGCGCCGCGAGCTCCAGCGTCGTTAGCGGCAGCTGCCCCTGTCGCACGACGACCCAGACCTCTGCCTGTCCGAGGTCGGTGGGTCTGATGTCGAAGTAGAGCGCCTGCGGCTCGCCGGCGCCCGGCGGGTCGATCTCGACCCGGTCGTCGCCGACGACCTCGACGTTGGCCTTGGGCAACACCTGGACAATGAGCTTGCGGCCCGAATCGATGATGATCGCGCTCTCCCGGGCTGATGCACCGGTCGCGCCGCCGATCGCCTCGCGCGAGACGGTTACCTCGATCGTCGTGACCCGCCGGAGGAGCAGCGTCGACTCCATCTCGGCGCGGACGTGACAGGTGATCGGTGGCGCTGGCTCCGGCGCGGTCCAGACGGGACCGCTAGGTTCATCCTCCTCGTCGGTCGCGTCGACGCCCAGCGCCGGACCGAGGGACTCGGCGCCGTAATCTGGCGTTTCCTCGGAGCCGTAATCGTCCGTGTCCTCGGAGTCGCGCCGCAGCCCGCGAGTCCGCCGCCGTCGGGTAGGCGCCTGTGGCGCTTGCGTCAGGAGCCTGGCGATCCTCGTCGCCGTCGCGCTGCGGTCGAGCCGGCCGATCTCCACGTCGGTCGTCGGGTCGAGCAGCGTAACCTCCAATTCGGCGCCGGTCATGTCGAATCCCTGGATCAGGAGATGCAGGAACTCGACGACGCGGCCGGCTGCCGCGTCGTCGAACAGGACCGTGACCGCGGCACGCTCCCGATCGCCAGCGTTGCCCTCGAACCGGTAGACGTCCTGAAGCTCGACGCCCGCGACGGCGTCGAGATAGGTACAGAGATTCGCGATGTACTTCTCATCCGCGACGACGGTGATCGTTCTGGCCATGCCGCTCTCCTGGGCCCGGCGGCAGGCAGGCGCGCCGGACCGTCTTGCGGGGAGGGCCGGCGATCGACTCATCGGACCTCCCCGCTGGTCGTGTCGTGGTCAGTGCGTCAGCCGGTGGCGTCCGCCTCGGGCGCCGGGCCGGCCGACATCGCGCCGCTCGCGTCGCTGGACGCCGCGTCGGGCATGCCCTCCGGTAGAGTCTCGCTGGTCTCGCCCTCGGAGAGCGGCGCGGCACTTCCAGCGTTGATCGCGGCCGTCTCACCCGCCGCGGGACCCTGCTCGCCCGCGCCCGCCGGGCCAATCGCGCCGGCCGGACCCGCTCGCATCACGCTGACCTCGGGGAGTGGGGCCGGCGTCCGATGCTCGTCGATCTCGATCACGATCCGCATGGCACGTCCTCCGATCACCCGTTCATGACCGCGTAGCGGCCTTCGAATGTGACGCTCTGGTTGGTAAGGTTCTTGACCGTGATCCAGTAGGTGCAGTTGCTGGCCGAGGCCCGTTCCACGGCGACGTCCCAGTCGATCTGCGGGGCGCCGGTCCGCGGCGAGGTCGGCACCATGTACCAGACGACGTGCCAGGTTGCCGGCCAGTTGAACGTGAACCAGCGCTGCGTCTGGTTGGCGGTGAGTGACCCGGTGAATTGCACTCCCGTGCGCATGACAACCCTCCTGCTCGCGCGTCGCTAGTAATAGCCGAGGATGCAGTAGCGGCCCTCGAACGTGACTGGATTGGGCTTCAGGTTCGTGACGGAGATCCAGTAGGTGACGAACTCGGCGTTCGCGCGCTCCACCTGCACGTTCCATTTCACCTGTGGCGCGCCGGTC
>DAOKZM010000445.1:0-3044 GCA_035325665.1 Thermomicrobiales bacterium
GGGGGGGGGCGGTGTTGCGCGCGGTGATCGCGGCCGCCGTTGATGGTTGCGAGCACCCCGCCGTCGATGGCGCGACGCTCCCGCCACGGGCGCTGGAGTCGCCGTACGATAGCAGTGTCACCCGGACCTACACGCTCTGGCAGCCGTACCGGGTGCAGCACGGGTCGCGGGATCTCGTCTGGCGCATCCACGATTTCTTCGGCATCCAGCCCGTTGCTACCACGGTGACGGATGCCGGCAGCCTCGACGCGTCGTCCGGGACGCTGGTGATCGACGATGCCAACCTGGGCTTCCGGAGCCGGCCGGAGGCATGGCCGGCGCTTCTCCGGCAGGACGCGCGGCCGTGCCGGATCATCCTCAAGATGTCCAACCCGCTCGGCGTCGGCCCGCTCTGGGACGAGCTGCGGGCGACGCCGGAGAACGACGTTACGGCCTATTGCTCGGTCGGCGATTTCCGGAAGGAGTACGCGCCGATCGGCCAGTCGCTCTCCTGGGAGCGGATCGGCAGCGATGTCATTCGTGCCGTCCGGGCGCGGGACGATCTGGGGGCCGCCGACCGGGTGGTCGTCTCGATCGGAATGAGCGGGGCCGTCGTCGTCGAGCGGGACGGTCCTGGCGTCCTGGTCTATGACCCGCAGCACCAGGAGGGCGACTGGGAGCGCAGCCGCGCCGGGGCGGCCGTCGGGCTGGGGTCCTGCATCACCGCTGCGCTGGCGCTGGCCGCCGCGCGGGCGTCGATCGGCGATCGGCCCGATTGGGTTGGGGCTGTCAGCGCCGGGATATCCGCCGGCAGGGCGCTCTACGACCAGCGCCTCGTCCGGCCGGACGCGGAATCGCACTATGGTCTGGAGTTCCCCTTCGGGCTGGTGGGCGAGGTTTTGGCCCGCTCCGGCGGCGAGAGCTTCCGCGCGGTCACCGTGCCGGATGACGCAGACTGGCACATCCTCTCGACGATCTGGAGCGACGACTATCGCGTGGTCGCGGAGCGGATCGTCGTCGAGGGCGGCGAGAGCGCCTGCCGGGACGTGCCGATCGAGCGGATCGGCGGCTGGACGTCGATCGACCGGACCGAGATCGAAAGCATGCGCTCGATCCGCGGGATCATCCGCGAGTATCTGGCCAATCCACGGCTGACCCGCCCGTTGTCGATCGCGGTGTTCGGGCCGCCCGGATCGGGCAAGTCGTTTGCGATCAAGCAGATGGCGCGCGAGTGGGCCGACGGGCCGACGCCGATCAGGGTGCTGGAAGTCAACCTGTCGCAGATCGCGACGCTCGACGACCTGGCCGGGGCGCTTCAGCAGGTGCGCGATTCCGTGGTGCAGGGGTTCATACCGCTGGTCTTCTGGGACGAGTTCGACGCGCGGCTCGGTGGTCAGGAGCTTGGCTGGCTCTCGCAATTCCTCTCGCCGATGCAGGACGGTGTCTTCGTCCACGGCGGGATCGCTCGGCCGATCGGCCGGGCCATCTTCATCTTTGCTGGCGGGAATCACCCGACGATGGCGAGCTTCAAGGATCGCGCGATCGAGCTGCCCGGCGTCAAGGCCACGGATTTCCTCAGCCGTCTTCGCGGGTACGTCGACATCCTCGGCCCCAACCCGGTTGGCGATGCCGACCGCGCGGCAGTGCTGCGCCGCGCCTTACTGCTGCGGACGCTGCTGCAGATGAAGGCGCCGCGGCTGGTGCAGCGCACAGCGATCGACATCGACCCCGGCGTTCTGCGGGCGTTTCTGGACGTGCCGGCCTATGTCCACGGCGCTCGGTCGATGGAGTCGGTGATCGACATGAGCACGTTGGCCGGCAAGCTCCGCTTCGAGCGATCCGCTCTGCCGCCGCAGCATCAGTTGAGCCTCCATGTCGATGCCGACGCGTTCCTCGGGTTGGTGCAGCAGCCGTCCGGCGGCTACGGCAAGCGCGGCCGCGGGATGTAGACAAGCCCTGCGGCGACGAGTAGTATGGCCACACAACGCCCGTCGCATCCGTCGGCGGCCGCGCGAGCGTCGCCGGAGTTTTGGCACGCGTTCCTAGCTCTCCCGTCTCCCTCGACCTCAGTTGACGCGCGGGACGCGGGTAACCCAGAGGCCACCGCATGCAATCCGAGCTCCCCGGCGCCAGCCAGCCCTACATCTTCGTGTCGTATGCCAGCGCCGATCGCGAGCGCGTGCTCCGCGTCGCCGGCGCGCTGCGGGAGGCCGGGCTGCGGCTCTGGATCGACCTCTCCGACATCCCCGGCGGCGCGCAGTACGGCAGCGAGATCGGCGACGCGATCCGCGGCTGTCAGGCCGTGGCACTGATGTGCTCCCCGGCGGCGTTCGCCTCGCGAAACGTCAAGCAAGAGATCATGCTGGCCTGGAAGTATCACCGCCCATATCTGCCGCTACTGCTGGAGCCGGCCGTCTTTCCGCTGGACGTCGAGTACTGGCTGGAGGGTTCGCAGTGGATCGAGGTGCTCGACCAGCCAGCCGAGGCGTGGGCGCCACGGGTGCTGCAGGCGCTGGCGCGCATCGACGATGCGCCCAGGCCGAATGGCGCGATGTCCCCGCCTGCCGTGGCGCCGTGGATCGCGAGCGTTCTCCCGATGTCGTCGGGCATGGTCGGCCGATCTGGCCTCGTTCGCCAGCTCGGCGGCCTCCTGCGCGACGGCGCCAGCCGCCTGGTCACGCTGACCGGGCCTGGCGGCACCGGCAAGACGCGCCTGGCGGTCGAGGTCGCGAACGCGCTGCGGTCGCACTTCGACGCGGCCGTGTTCGTCTCGCTGGCGTCGATCGCCGACCCGGCCCTGGTGGCGCCGACCGTCGCGATGGCGTTGGGCCTGCGCGAGGAGCAGGGCAAGGCGTGCCACGACCAGATCGTCGCCGCCATCGGCCGCCAGCGGTTGCTGCTGGTTATCGACAACTTCGAGCAGGTGATCGACGCGGCCGCGGAGGTCGACGCGATCGTGCGGAGCTGCCCGACCTTGACGGTCCTGACCACGAGCCGGACGCGCCTCGGTATCTACGGCGAACAGGAGCTCCCGGTGCCGCCGCTCGAGCGGCCCGACCTCGGCC
>DAOKZM010000446.1:0-3041 GCA_035325665.1 Thermomicrobiales bacterium
GACGCCCGCCGGCCAGCCAACCCAGGACCAGACGCAGCAGGGCCAACAGCCGCAGACACAGCCGGCCACCGCACCGGACGCATCGGAGCCAACCACGCCACCGGCCGAAGGACAGCCGACCGAGGCGCCAGCGCAACTGACGCCCGAGCAACTCCAGCAGTACCAGCCGAACGAGCTTGGCCAGATCCCGATCCTCGAATATCACCAGATCGGCCCCAACCCCGAGCAGTTCGTCCGCACGCCGGACCAGATGCGCGGCGACCTGCAGTGGCTCTACGACCACGGCTTCTACGTCGTCAACCTGAGCGACGTGCTCAACGATCAGATCGACGTGCCGCTCGGCAAGAAGCCGGTGGTGCTGACGTTCGACGACAGCCCGGCCGGCCAGTTCCGGCTGCTACGGCTGGAGACCGGCCAGTACGCGATCGACCCCGACTCCGCGGTCGGCATCATGGAGACGTTCTTCGGCGCTCACCCCGACTTCGGGCGCGGCGGGCTCTTCGTCGTCCTGCCGAACATGCAGTTCGACTGGACAACCTGGGCCTACGAGGACGACCAGGCGGGCCTGGGGGAGATGAAGGTGCAATGGCTGGTCGACAACGGCTACGAGCTGAGCAACCACACACTCGACCACGTCAGCCTCGGTGACCTGACGAACGACGAGATCATGTACCAGCTGGCCGAGGCGAACATGGCCATTCAACGCATCGTCCCCGGCGTGCCGATCGACCCGATCACCCTGCCGTATGGCATCTACCCCAACGGCGGCGACGACACGCTCTTCCGCGGCTTCGACTACAAGGGCCAGCACTTCGTCTGGAGGGCGGCGCTGCTCGTCGGCGCCAACCCGACCGTCGCGCCGCTGAGCACCGAGTACGACCCCTACGCGATGGCGCGCATCCAGGCGTTCGACGAGGAGCTGGACAAGTGGTTCAGCGTCTTCGAGGAGAACCCCGGCCTGCTCTACGTCTCCGACGGCAACCCAAACATCGTCACCGTCCCGACCGACCTGCACCCCTGGCTCGTCGGCACGTTCGACGAGACCAAGGTCCAGGGCCGGGAGATCGTCCGGTACTGAGCCGGACCACGAACCCACGGTAGTCGCCACCCTGACGCGAGAGGGCTCCCCAACCGGGTCGTGGATTCGACGTGTTCGGTTGGCCGGTGACGGAGTTGGAGCGTCCGCCCGGCGTGGGTGAAGTCGGACGCAGCATCGCCGCGACGACGCTAGAGACACGGAAACGCGCCGGACGATGTCCGGCGCGTTCCGCTGCGAGCCACCCGCTGGGCGGGCGGCGGCTGAGCTACTTGAGGAAGACGTAGACCGCCGCGTGGGCGACCGAGCCGCCGCCGCCGATGTTGAGCCACGCCTGGTGATCGCCTTTGTCGGCGCCCTTCGACGCGGTCATCGTGACGGTGATCGTCGCGCTGCCGCTGGACAGATCGACCGAGTCAGTGTCGAGCGTGAACGTAACGTCACCGCCCGCGCCATCGATCGACACGTCGTACTCGCCACCCGCGCCGGTGAGGTCGGTCAGCGTGACGGTGAAGGTCTTGGTCTGCCCAGCGCCGGACGGGACCGCGCCGAAGCTGACGCTGACCGGGTCGAGCGCGACCGCCGCGTTGACGGCGTTCGGCACGTTCTCCAGGCCCGCGCCGGTGATGTTGACGTCGTTCACCGTGGTCATGCCGTCGGTGTACTTGGTCAACTCATCGCGAACGGCCGTGTTGACGATCGCCGACCGGACCTGAGCGGCGCTCCAGCCCGGATGCTCGGCGATGACGACAGCAGCCGTGCCGGCCAGATGCGGGGTTGCCATCGACGTGCCCTGGAAGAATGCCCAGCAGCCTCGACCGAGGCTCTCTTCGTCAGTGCAGTACGACATCGGGATCGAGCTGAGGACGTTGACGCCCGGGGCGACGACATCCGGCTTGACCCGAAAGTCGACGTCGGTCGGACCCTGGCTGCTGAATCCAGCCATGATGTTGGAGTTCGGCGTCGTGATGTACTCCTGGTCAGCGCCGATGGTGGTTGACGCACCGTCGGCATTCAGCAGAGCCGTGCCGGTCGAGAGCGCGACCATGTAGGCCGGAACCGTCGGCTGATCCGGCGTGCCATCTGACGCCATCGCGGTCGGGTCGCCAGCCACGTTGTTGGCTACCAGCACGGCGAGCGCGCCAGCGTCCTGCGCGTTGCGGATCTTGGTCGAGAAGGTGCAGGCGCCGCGCGAGATCAGTGCGATCTCGCCGTCCAGCGAGCCATCTGGAAGCGCGGAGCAGGCCGTCGAGAGCGCATCGCCGTCCTTGACGACGCCGAGCGGCGCCGTCAGATCCGCGTCGACCGTTTCGAAGTCGCCGGACGCAGCTCCAAACTCGCCGTAGCCCTCGACGGTGACCTTCGTGCCGACGAAGTGCCCGACGGTGCTGGCGCCGGCTGCGAGGGCGCGGGCGGCCATGCCGGGGGACTCGACGGTGTAGTGGCCGGGGCCGGAGTTGCCGGCCGCGACAGCCACGACCATGCCAGCCATGTCGAGGTTATCGACCGCGACCGTCAGCAGGTCCTGCTTACCGTGCGAGCCGCCGCCGAGGCTCATGTTGGCGACGTCCATGCCGTCAGCGTAGGCCGCCTCGAGCGCGTTGAGGATGTCCTCGCTGCGCGCGTTGTCGACGTTGCCAGGGAAGACGTTGTAGTTGCCGAGCAGCGCGGCCGGCGCGACGCCGGAGACGCCGTAGGGGATGGCGACGCCGTCAACTGCGGCCGGCGTGTCGGCGTTGCAAGCGATCGTGCCGGCCACGTGCGTGCCGTGATCCTGGATCGCCTCGGGGGTGTAGCCCCGGCTGCCGGCCTTGTTGTTGAAGACCTTGGCGACGATCACCTTGTTGTTGGTGAAGTTCTTATCGCCGGATTGTTCGTGGTCCGCGTAGCCCGAGTCGTCGAAACACGGATGCGTGACATCGATGCCCGTGTCGATGACCGCGACCTCGACGCCCTGACCAGCAGTCTCCGTGCCCGCCAGGAAGTTTCCGCCCTCCGCCATGGG